>DHQK01000222.1 GCA_002411085.1 Marinilabilia sp. UBA5340
CCGCTTTGACACCCACCTGCAAGGTCGCTTTTACAATTTGCCCCTGCTGTTTCAGTGCCTTCATGGATGAGAGCCCGGGGAGGTCTATCCGGGTAAAGAAACCTGTTCCTCCCTGTAAAAGGGCTGATTGATTCAGTTGAGATTCAGGGACTTTTTGCTTGTAGGAAGTTAATGATTGCAATGCTTCTTTATTGGTAATGCTTACAATATTGTTGAACTGAAGATAGGCTTCTGTTAGTGGGAAATCATGGGTGAGCTCTGTCTTTTCCAAATCCACTTTATGGGTATATAATCGAAGGTTGATGCTTCCTTCGGCTGCCTCATAACCCAGGATGACATCCGAAATGGTTGAATCGGGAACCAGAGCAAGACCATGAAGGATCTCTTCAAAGTCGCTGGCAGTGAGCGTTGTGTTGTTTTGCAGCGTATCCAGAAGCATCTGACCTAGTGAATCTTGTATCCTGATAAGGAGCTCTTGTTCCTCTGCGGTGTTGGGTTCCGGGTAATAAGTTGCCTGCCCGACAGGCCCTTTTGCATAATCGAAAAAATCATCAGCACAAAGTGTCCCCGCATCGTTGGCAGTGATTTCTTCCTGAAGCAAATGGACACTGACCCCAAATAGTTGGGTTGTATCCCCCAGGTAATACCCTGAATGTTGTAAGACCAGGCATAGTGAATCGTACTTCTCCCCTTTGTTGATGTTATCGGAAGTTAGTTCGATATTGAAATAACCGGTAGATTTTGTTTCGTTTGTTACGCTGTAACCACAGAGGACAGTCCCGGTTCCGGATGTTTCCACACTATCCATCCTGAAGGTAGAGAGGTTCAGTGAAAAAGTATCTGTAATAGCTGTGTAGGTTTCTGTATCTACAAAATCATCTCCAATGGAAAGATCCCCCTCTGAGCAGGAAGGCAAGAGGGAGATTCCGGTAAACAAAAGAATCTGAAGAAGAAGTAATGTGGTTTGCTTATTCATATATGGTTATTTTTCCTGATGGCGAATGTATGACAGGGGCAGCTCTGCAGTCTCATTTTTTCAACAAGAAGGGACAATCTGCCTGCAAGCAAGGGATTATTTTCAATGATGGTATTGGGCATTCCTGTAATAGAGAAAACCGGGTCGTTGAAAGAGTCCGCTCTCCTGTTTGTTGAAAAAAGATGGTGGAGAGTGAGGTTATTTGTCTTTTTGTGGTCAGCCTGCTCCTTTGACATTCGTTAATCAACGAGAGGCGTGAAAAGAAGAAATATAGTTTGGAATATTAAATGGTAATATCTTATGCAATTATCTAAAATGTTATGGTGGATTCTATTATCCACAATTTTGCTGTTTGCAGCATGCGATGATGACGATGATGACGAACTTTTGGGCAACTGGGTTGAATTGGGAGCCTTTGAAGGAATTCCCCGTACCGATGCCGTAGTTTTTGTTATTGGTGACTATGCCTATCTGGGTACTGGTTACAACGGAGAGGAAGATGAGCGCCTGAGAGATTTCTGGCGTTATGATGCAGCCAATGACAGCTGGAGAGAGGTGGCTGCTCTTCCTTCCGAAGCTCCTGCCCGAAATGGTGCCGTAGCTTTTTCTGCCAATGGGAAAGGCTATGTGGGCACAGGTTATGATGGAGATAACAAGTTGAATGATTTTTGGGAATTTGATCCTGCGCAAGGCGACAACGGGCAATGGACGCAAATTGCGGATTTTCCGGGAACAGCCCGTTACTCAGCCATTGGGTTTGGTATCAATAACCAGGGATATGTAGGTACCGGCTATGATGGCAACAGGCTCAAGGATTTTTATCGGTATGATGCTTTGAGTGGTACCTGGTCGCAGATTACCAGCATTGGGGGCTCCAAACGCAGAGATGCTGCCGTCTTCGTATTGGAAGGAAAAGCCTATGTGTTTACCGGGGTTGACAATAGTGAGTATGTGACCGATGCCTGGATGTATGATCCGGAAAGCGACAGCTGGACAGAAAAGAGAGAGATTACCAGTAACACAAATGATGATGAGTCGTATGATGATGATTACAGTCTTGCCGGGAGCAACATCGTAGCTTTTACAATGGATGGATGTGGGTATCTTACAACCGGGGGTGCAGGATATGCCGGCAATTCTACCTGGGAGTACAATCCGATTACTGATTTTTGGGAGGAAAAGACTAATTTTGAGGGATCTTCCAGGAGTGATGCCGTGGCTTTTACCATTAATAACATCCCTTATGTGGCAACCGGTAACAGTTCGGCTTATTATTTTGACGATGTGTGGACATTCCACCCTTATGAGGAACAAAATGATAATGATTAACCTTTTTTTCTTGAATTGCGATGAGTCGGGAGAAGAATAACAAATCCGGAAAGAAAATATGGAATGTGATTTCAACTGAATTTAAGCGGTTGGGATGGCTTCATGTAATTATATGGGTGGGTTATTCATTGGTGTTCTTTTATGGTCCCAATCTTATATTTGATACTGAAACGGCCATCTTGATGACCTTGCGAACGCTGGCTGTCAATGCATTGATATTCTATATTAATGTTTTGGTTTTATTGCCTTTGCTGGTTGGTCGCAGCAGGTTTAAAGCCTATGCTGTTGCTATTCTTATTTTGCTGGGCAGTGTTTCATTTTTGTGGGAGGTTACCGATCCGGT
>DHQK01000152.1:0-1285 GCA_002411085.1 Marinilabilia sp. UBA5340
CTTATACTATAGTAGCAGAAAACACTCACGGATGTACTACCGATATCATTGGTTCTTTCACCATCCAGGGGGACGCTGTAACGGTCTTTGATCTTAATGCAGAGGACGGTGGACTCTATTGTGAAAGCGATGGTGATGGAGTGGAATTGACATTACCAGGTTCAGAATCAGGAGTCGATTATGAGTTATTCCGCGATGGAACTTCAGTCGGTACATTCTCTGGAGATGGAAATGCTCTTTCACTGGGCAATTACACCACTGAAGGGCAATACGCTGTTCAGGTGACCACTGCGGGTGGTTGTATCTATCCTATGAATGGTGTAGCTGATGTTACCATGATTTCTACACCTGAGGCTGGTAATCTTGTAGCCACCAATGGTGGTGAATATTGTGCCGGAGGTATCGGTGTTGATATTACCCTGGAAATTACACAAGAAGATGGAGTCCGTTATGAATTGTTTGATGTTGCAACAGGAACTCTTATTGATTCATTTGAACCAGGTGTTGCTGGAAATGGTGACATTAATTTCGTAACAGATTTTACTACTGAAGGTACTTACCAGGTGCGTGCTTTGGCTGGCGCTATTGCCTGTCCTGCTTTAAGTAATCAAATTCAGGTGGTAATGAACCCATTACCATCAGTGGAAAATGTCCAACAGTTTGATAATTTGTGTTTCGGAGGGACCGGAACTATTGGTATTGATAATTCTGAAAGCAATGTGGAATATCGCTGGGTAGATGTTAATGACAATACCAATACAGGTGTTTGGACTCTTGGCAATGGTAGTCAACTTGCATTACCTGTTACCGCCGCAGGTGAGTATCTGATTGAAGCCCAGAATCCAACTACAGGTTGTGTCGTTGATATGAACGGAACGGTTACTGTGGTTGAAGAACCTCTGCCAGTTAATGTGGCAGTTACTTCTACAGGCGGTTCAGGTTGTAATGACCCGGTTGTAATTGCTATAGATAATCCTGAGACGGATATTGAATATCAGCTTTATGTGGATGATGGTACTTCTTTAACGGCCTACCACAATGGTGGTCCTATAAGCAGCAGTGATGGAAGTGGTATTTCTTTTGATCCGATTATTGCGGCATCTACTGATTTTGTTGTCATTGCTACCAATCCAAATACACAATGTGAATTGGAATTGACGGATATAATTACTGTTGATATTTCGGGTGCAATTCAACCTCAAGTGCTTGAGCCTGAATCAGGGGATATTTGTAATGGTGATCCGGGAATTCAATTTGAATTACGGAACTCTGAATCAGGTGTGGA
>DHQK01000152.1:1418-1568 GCA_002411085.1 Marinilabilia sp. UBA5340
CTGATCCCACTTGTGAAATTGAGATGGCGAACAGAGTTGAACTTACCGTGAATCCATTGCCGAAGGCTTTCAATATGATTGGGCCTGGTACTTATTGTGGAAGTACAGGAGCTACATTGGGAATTGATAACTCAGAACCTGGTGTCATTT
>DHQK01000152.1:1594-3064 GCA_002411085.1 Marinilabilia sp. UBA5340
TTTCGATCCTGTTTTGGAAGAAGGTGAATATTATGTAATGGGTTATCCTGCTGATCCTACCTGCGAAATCGAGATGGCTAACAGGGTCAATCTTATTGTGAATCCATTGCCTAAGGCCTTTAACATGATTGGACCCGGTACTTATTGTGGTGGTACAGGTGCGACTTTAGGAATTGACAACTCAGAACCTGGTGTTATTTACAGACTGCAGCAGCATACTAATCTTGGAAAGAGAATTATGGAAGAAGTGGTGGGCGTTGCAGGTGAAGATACAATTCAGTTTGCTGATCCTATAACTGTCGATCCTTCCGGAAATAACACTTATTCAGTGGTGGCCATTAGCGACAAAGGTTGTACCTCAAGTATGAAAGACAGCATAGAGGTTGTAAATACTGGTGCACCTGCTGTGCCAACATTTGCAGAAGATACTGTTCAATTCTGCAGTACTGATGTAATGAGTATCAGTCCGGAAACCACCGAATTGAATGCTACCTATTATGTACTGGATGAAAATAGTATAACAGTAGTAGAGGCTGTAGCCGAAAGTGGAGATATCGAATTAGGACCTCTGCCGGAAGGAAAATATACTGTTCGCGCCTCTTGGGACGCTGGTGCCTGTCTTACAGAAGCCTCAGATACGATATGGATTGAGGAGGCACTTTTCCCATTGGTGGATGGGGACTTGAATTATGAATCCCGAGTTTGTTATGGAGATTCAGCCTTTATCTCTTATGAGATAGATCCTGCCATTGAGTGGAGATATAATCTTATTGATGATCTTACCACTGGAAATATTGCTCAATCTTATGATGAAGGCATTATTGATGGCGATTCGATTACCTGGCATGTAAAACAAAGTGGTAATTATTATATTCAAATTACCAGTGGTGTTTGCGAGCCCGAATACAGTAGTCGTATGCAAATCGAAGTTGCTGATGAAATTCAGATGCCTGCATTTACTGAATCTACATATTACTATTGTCACAATGAGGATAGGGTCAAAATTAGTCTGGATGGTTCTACTGTTCCTACCAGTGGTACCTTTGTGTATCGACTGATAGATGCCGATGGTAATACCTATGGTGCTGTCTTTAATGATGATAGCGAATTAGTCTTTGAGCCTGAAGTGACTACGGATTCACCCGATAGTTATGGGTTAATTGCCCGTGATATCAATACAGGTTGTGATTCCATTATGGATAGTGGTAGTTTTATTACTGTAGCTCAGCGTCCAGAACCTGCTGTGTATGATGTAACGCCTGTTGAGACGATGATTAATCCTGGTGATGGTGGAATTGCTATAGGATTGGAGAATTCTCAGAACAATGTTACATATAGATTGTATCTTGAAGGAACTACCGATGTTATTGGTTCTGTTCCCGGAACAGATGGAGTGTCAGTATACTTTGAACCTGTTGTTGTACCAGGTGTATATGAAGTGTATGCACAATTTGACGGTTGGGGATGTGA
>DHQK01000152.1:3347-11794 GCA_002411085.1 Marinilabilia sp. UBA5340
GATCAGCCCAATGCCGTTACTGTTGAATTGTCTGGTTCAGACAGTGGTGTTACGTATCGGTTGTTACGTTCTATTGGAGGTACCGAGCCTAGTATAGTCTCAGGTGCTGAACAAACAGGAAACGGTTTGGGAATTAGTTTCTTCGATTTTGTGGAGGAACAATATTACGACTGGGAAATTCAATACTATGTAGAAGCTGTCAAAGAAGGGCTCCCCGCTGTTGTGATGAATGATGGTGAACCAGTGATTACTTCTGTGTGGAACAGACCATCGAATCAAACCTTCAGTGTTGAAAACCGGGGTGGACAATGTTATGAAAATCAGCCGTTGGCCCTTCAGTTGGATTATGCGGAGATGGGGTATAGCTATAGGTTGGAATACTATCCTGAGTCAGGCTTACCCTCTGGTCAGGTTGAATTTCTCCCGGTTCAGGAGCCTAAAGCCTACAATGGTGGATCTGAGTATCCTTCCTGGGATGTTACGGAAGCTGGTATTTATCAGGTTGTTGCATACAATCCCGGCTGTCAGGCGTTGGAGCCCTACGAGCAAAAGTTAGTGTCTGAATTTGAACCGGTTGTGGCACCTGACTTAATCCTGCGTATTGACGGTCCCAATAAAGAAGATACCATTAGTCTTACCGATAATGCTATTCTGGATTCAAGATTAATGCTCAATCAATTTGTTTATCAGATTGAACATCCTGTAGTGGATTCATTTACCTACGAAACAGGTTATATGGATGTGGATACAAGTCTTGTTATTTCTTACGATGGTATGGGCGATGAGGCTGGTCGAGATCTGATTTATACCAATCAGATGCCTGGTTTCCGGGGAAAAGATTACGTGAGGTATTCCATTGCCATTGAGGGATGTCGTATTTTAAATGCTGAGGACCAACTTGTTTATGAAAAAGCAGATACCGGAATTGTTACGATCATCATTAATGATGAAAAGTTACCCAATGATGAAGAATTCTTAATTCCCAATGCTTTCTCACCCAATGACGATGGTGTCAATGATTATTTGGTCATCAGCGGTGTTGAGAATGTGAACCGATCTACGTTGACTGTATTTAACCGTTGGGGGAACCTGGTATATGAGTCCAAAGACACAAAATACAATAATGGATGGGATGGAACGTCCAATGTGAGTAACATGGTATCCATCGGTCAGGACCTTCCCAATGGTGTTTATTTCTACATCTATACCGTCTATGTGGATGGGGAAATGAAAGAATACAACGGATACATAGAATTAAGACGATAATTTTTGATTATGGGATGCCCTTTAATAAGAGGAGGGCATCTCTTAACAAAACCCGACTCTTATGATAAAGAAGATATTTATATTGGCAATTCTTGTGTTAACGGCCCTTGGGGGGTATGCACAGGACCAATATCAGTTCAATCATTATATCGCCAATCAGGGAATACTGAACCCGGCGTATAATGGCACCCGTGACATAATCAGTGGAATTCTCATTCACCGTAATCAATGGCTGGGGTTTGAGGGGGCACCCATGAACCAGGCTTTGAATGTACATGGGCCCATTGAGGATACCGACCTGGGAGTAGGGCTGGTTTTGGTGAACGATCATATCGGATTTAGTAATACTTTCGATGCTTTTGCTGCTGTTTCGTATAAGCTACAGCTGGATCGTAACACGCGTTTTATCTCCTTTGGGTTACAGGGTGGTGTGAGTTCGCTTGTATACGATGGTACCAAAGCTATTGTCGAGGAATATGGAGATCCTGTATTTTACAATAAAGAGAGCAAATTCGCGATGAACTTTGGTTTCGGAGCCTATTTCTTCTCTGATACTTATTTTGTTGGATTTTCTATCCCCAAGTTTTTTAGCAATCAGTTTGATGATGGTGCTGAAAAGTTCAAGAACCAGTTAGATCCTAAAAATATGCATACCTACCTTTATGGGGGATATGTTTTTGAATTGGAGGATATCAGAATAAAACCAACCCTGCTGATGAAACAGGTTTATGGAGCACCAATGCAGTTTGATGTATCCGCCAATGTGATGTTTATGGATCGTTTTTGGGTCGGCTTATCGTACCGGACCATTTCAGATGTGGTATTCCTGGGCGAATACATCATCAATGATCAGTTTACGGTGCGTTATTCGTTTGATTATCCCATCAGTAAACTCAATCAGTTCAACAATTTTGGGACGCATGAAATAAGCCTTCAGTTTGATTTTTCATTTAATAAAAGGCCGGGAATGCGTTCTATCAGATATTTTTAATCAGTCCAGCTTGACCGAAATCTTTTTCTTATGAAGTTAAATAAGTTTATCTCAATACTATTGCTTTTCTCGCTGACCACTGTAGCTCTTTGGGGCCAAAGTCGTTCGGTCAGACGAGGCAATAATTTCTTCGAGGATGGTGAATGGTTTAAGGCACTTGAATTGTTCGAAGAAGCTCGTGATGCAGGCGAGGATCTGAGCATTCAGACCAGAATTCGAATGGCCAATTGTTATTTTGAGCTTAACAATATCGATGATGCTTTCAACCTGTTTATGGAGTTGGAACCACACCTTAAAGGGCAGGATTTGTTTACTTATGCTAAAACAACCCACCGAATTGGTTTTTATCAGGGGGCCATTGATTTATACAATCGTTGCCTGAAAGAAGGTATTGGCAACGCAGCTCAGATTCAGGAGTTAATTCGTTCCTGTGAATTTGCCGAGGAAAATCAGACCTTTAGCACGGAGGTTTATGTGAACCCATCAGATCTGGCTACTTATGGGCAGTCTTTTGGTATCCAGTATTATAAAGACGGTGTGGTTTACTCATCTGCATCAGGGAATAATGATGAGCTGGATAGATATGGAAGGGCCTTTTTGAACTTGTATTATTCGCCAATAGAAAACGGAGAAATCCAGGATCAGCGCTTGTTTTCTGAGAATCTGGTTTTTGACTACCATGTGGGGGCCATTGCTTTTACCTCCGATGAAACCACCATGTATTATACCAAGAGTGTTCGTGTTCGCGGAGGTGATAGCCGGATAAAAATTTTCAGGGTCACTTTTGATGGAAATGAATGGGGAAATGAAGAGGAATTAAGTATCAACAGTGATAAATATGACTGCGCCTATCCTGCTGTTACTCCCGATGATAAATACCTGATCTACTCATCTAATATGAGCGGTGGTCATGGAGCCACCGATTTATACATAGTAGAACGTCGGGGAAACGGACGTTTTGGTCAGCCCCGCAACCTGGGATCAGAAATCAATACTTTTGGAGAAGAACGGTTCCCGTTTGTAAGTGATGATTACAAACTCTACTTTGCCAGCAACGGTCACTTAGGGTTTGGTGGTTTAGATCTTTTTGAAGCCGAACATCAGGGAGGTACTTCCTGGGCAAATCCGGTAAATCTTATGAAGCCATTTAATTCCAATAAGGATGACTTTGGCTATGTCATAGACCCGAATGATCCGCAACAAGGATTTTTGTCCTCGAACAGGCTTGGAAATGGTGCAACCGATGCGATATTTTATGTTGAACCACGTGGAGAAGAAGAAGCTGAAGAGACTGATGAAGACATGGTTCCTATGGGAGGCTTGTTGTACGACGAAGGCGGAATTGTTGTTGATCAGGAAGCCTCAGAACCTGAACCAGAGCCGGAGGTTGTTCCTGAAATTCTACCTGAAGTAGATCTTTCTGTGTTTCCTGATGCCTTGAGTGCCACAGTGAATAGTACTTTTAATGGCACTGCTATTGCGGATGCACTTATTATTGTAAGAGATAAACAGACAGGAAATGTGGTGGTGCGTGGAACCACCGACCGTAATGGGAAAATTCATTTGATTATCCCGGATGAGTTCCGTAAGGAAAATCAGTCTTTTGATATTACTATTTCTAAAGGTGATGAATTTAAAAGCCGGAATATGATTGTAGATATCATGGAACTGGAGGATATTGCCAAAAACGGTATTGAGTTGACACCGGTATTCGATGATGCCGAATTGGATGATATTGGGACCATGGTTATACCTTATCGGGGAGAACAGATTACCTCAGAGGGGCAGAGTGTTTTAGATCAGTTGGCGGTTTATTTAAAAAATCATCCCAATGTAGTCGTAAAGTTGAATGCTCACACTGATGCCCGGGGCAACAAATATAATAATCTTATTACCTCACAAAAAGTGGCCGAAAAGGCTGAAGATTTGATGATGGAAAAAGGTATTGACGACCGTAACATCATTCCACGCGGTTATGGAGAGCGTTATTTGATTAACAAATGCAAACGTGGTAAATTGTGTGACGATAGCGAACACCTTGTCAATCGACGGATAGAGGTAGTCGTTTGGAAAATGTTAGATTAAGAGAACAACCCTGAACTTGAAATTATAGAATTGATAAGTGATGACTAAAATATTTAGATATTCTCTTTTGGGTGCGATCATTTTGATACAATCGCTGGTATTTGAAGCCGGGGCTGATAAATTAGCCTCACTGAGAACGAACAAAAAAATAGTGCCTGTTTCATCTATTTCTGCACCTTATTTTGCCATTCAGATTCTTGCATTGCGAAAAGCCCCGCAAGATCCTGGTTTTTTCAAAAACATTGACCAAGCCAATGAATATGATTGTGCCGACGGGTATGTTCGATATACTGTAGGCAGTTTTGCTAGTGCTGCTCAGGCCAGAACAGAGATTGACCGGATTAAATCCCTGGGATATTCAGAGTGTTTTGTGGTTGATCTGCGTTCGTACAACCTGAATGGAGCTTCCTGGAAAGGGAAAAGTGGTTTTTCTCCCGATCCCAACAGCATTTATACTATTCAGCTGGCTGCCTATAGGTATCCTGTTTATGTGAGCGAATTTGAAGAGTTTGAGAATGTGATGGAGTTTTATCCGGAGGATAGGATATATCGGTACACTGTCGGAGAATTTCCCGGAGATCAGGCCATGGCTGAATTATCCCGTATCCGTGGATTGGGATATCCGCAGGCCCATCTGGTTCCTATTGAAAAATACCGACCTTATCAGATTGAATAAAAAAATTGTACATTTGCAGTAACAGCAAGCCGGCCTGTCGCCTGTCTCCGGACAGGAGGAAAGTCCGGACAACACAGAGCACTGCACTTCTTAACGGGAAGATGGCCGTGAGGTCATGTAAGTGTAACAGAGAATAACCGCCTTCGGGTAAGGGTGAAAAGGTGGGGTAAGAGCCCACCGGTTCCGGTGGTAACATCGGAAGCCGTACACGCTGCAGGTTGCAAGACCATGTATATCGCGGTACTTTTGGTACGGGGTGGCTCGCTCCGGTTCCCTTTGTGGATGCCGCGAAGGGTAGGTTGCTAAAGGCTGCAGGTGACTGTAGCCGCAGATCAATGACAGGCCCTTTTTTAAGGACAGAATCCGGCTTACAGGCTTGCTGTTTTTTATTTTTCAAATCTCAAAATCCTGGCCTCTATTCTCTGACCTCTTATTTCTAATCTCTAACTTCTATTCTCTAATCTCTATTATCCTCTGCTCATGCCTGGATTTATCAATAAAATACAAGTTTTTCTTTTTGAGGAAATCTGGCGTATTCAACGGCACGAAACTTCCAAGCGTCAATTTTGGTTAATCCGGCTTTTGCGTATTTTTTCATTGGCTGTTCGCCGGTTTATAATTGATCAATGCCAGATAAAGGCTTCAGCGCTAACTTTTTTCTCCCTGCTATCGGTTGTACCCATTGCCGCCATGGCTTTTGGTATTGCCAAAGGGTTTGGATTTCGGGAGACCCTTGAAGAAGAATTACAGAAACGACTGGTAGGACATGAAGAAGTGGTTAAATGGATTCAGGATTTTGCCCTTGAATATCTGGACAATACCAAAGGAGGCATGATTGCCGGAATCAGTTTGGTGGTTGTTTTGTTTGCTGTGATGCGCCTGATGAATGGCATTGAAGAATCATTCAATGATATTTGGGATGTTAAAAAGTCACGTTCTTTTATCCGTAAGTTGAGTGATTATATAACGCTTACGATGATTGCCATTTTGCTTTTGGGGACTTCCAGTGGTTTTATTGTTTTTATTTCTAATAGTTTGCGGGATATTGAAATGGTGAGTTTTGCCAGTAATATTCTGGTGTGGATTGCCCCTTATTTGATGATCTGGCTTGTATTCTCTCTGCTTTTTATGATTATGCCCAATACCAAAGTGAAGGCAGGGCCGGCTATTTTCGGTGGTATCATTGCCGGTTCTTTGTTTTTGATTGTCCAGTACGGGTATATTTATTTTCAGGTGGGCGTATCACGCTACAATGCTATTTATGGTAGTTTTGCCGCTCTTCCTTTGTTTCTTGTGTGGATGCAAACCAGCTGGATGATTGTTTTGTTTGGTGCAGAGCTTTCTTTTGCATTTCAGAATGAGAAAAGTTTTGAGTTTGAAGTAGATACCCGCAATATGAGTAATTATACCCATAAGCTGGTTTCTTTATTGATTGTCAAATTTGTTGTAAAGGCATTTGCCAAAGGAGAAAAACCACATACTGTTAATGAGTTGGCTGAAAAACTTCGATTGCCTGTAAGACTGGTGACGGACCTGGTATACAAACTTTTTGATGCCGGTGTGTTGATAGAGGCAGAAGCCGACAGCAAAGAGGATACCGTTTTATTACCTGCTTATGATATTAACCAAATGGATGTTGTTGGGGTTCTTCACCGACTGGAGAATACAGGTTATTCAGAAACAATTATTGGTAGATCCACGAGTATTAGTGCTATCAAAGAAAGAGTGGATCGTTACGAACATCTCCTGATCCACTCTGAGGAGAATGTATTGCTGAAGGATTTGTAATTTATTTGAAGTTATTTTGAGTTACGGTTATACTTATTATACATGTTCTTTGGAAATGGTGCCTGAAGGTCTCTTATGTTTATCGTTGATTATTTCTTCGAATATTGGCACTTAAAATGTCACCCCCCCCTTTTTATCTGATTTTATCAATTTTTTAGAGATTTGCCTGGTGATGGAAACAAGTTGGGTACCTCTGTTGTTTTTATATTACCTAAGTTGAGTGGTACGAGGGAAACGAAAGTGCGCTTTACATAGCGATAACTCTGATATAGAAAATGTTGGTCTTTTACCATTCATTTGGTGGAGATCTTACATTTTCTTAATCGATTGAGTGAGAATCGCTCTGTTCGGCTTCGCCGTTTGCTTGCAAGAATTTGGGTATTTCTCAATATTTGATAACAGGAACATTCCTGTTAATGTTTATGCGATTTAGAGGAGTTCCTTTGTTCTATGCGAATGCTTTCTTTCTATGCTCTCGTGCATAGCCCTAATTTGTCATTATCAGAAATCAATATAAGTAATGCAACGATAAAAGTTCTATTGCCATGCGAAACAGAATTTCTAAAATAGCTATTCTTGCCACTTTTTTGGCTTTTTGGGGATATTCCTGCTCTACGGTGCCTTTGACAGGACGAAAGCAGTTAAATATGCTTCCTGAATCAGAAATGATTTCCATGAGTTTTACCCAGTATGATCAGTTTTTGCAAGACAATAAAATATCAACCGATCGCGAAAATGTGCAATTGGTAAAAAGGGTCGGTGGCAGAATTTCTGCTGCTGTGGAAGAGTATTTTACACAGAATGGAATGCAAGACAGAATCAGTAGTTTTGAGTGGGAATTTAATCTGGTGGAGAATGATACACCCAATGCGTGGTGTATGCCCGGTGGAAAAGTGGTTATTTACAGCGGAATTTTACCTGTTACGAAAGATGAAACAGGTCTGGCAGTTGTGATGGGGCACGAAATTGCACATGCTGTTGCCCGCCATGGTAACGAACGGATGAGTCAGCAGATGGTTGCACAAATGGGAGGGACAGCTCTTTCCATTGCCATTGATGAAAAACCGGAACAGACTAAGAATATTTTTATGACTGCCTATGGTGTTGCTGCCCAGGTTGGAGCTATATTGCCTTATTCACGAACACATGAATCAGAAGCAGATCAATTGGGCCTGATATTTATGGCACTGGCTGGTTATGATGTAAACGAGGCCGTGGATTTTTGGCAGCGTATGTCGGCTCAGGGAGGCCAAAAGCCGCCCGAGTTTCTAAGTACGCACCCTTCGGATGAGACACGGATTCGTAAGCTAAAGGAGTTTTTACCTGAAGCAAAGAAATACTACAAGAAAAATTAGTTCGTAGACAATAGTCAGTTGGCAGTAGAGACGGGATGACGGTTCTTTTGTCTGATTACCACGTGGATTTCCAAATCCATACTTGCGATGCCAGGTGTGGCGGATTCTTTGGCAAGCAAAGCAGCAAAGCTGAGCGCCAATCCGCCATTGAATGCAAAACGGCGGATCGGAATCCGCCGTACTTAGAAACTGTTTAAATTTTACACAGAGAATAAAATCACAGTGATTATATATTTTCTTTCACTCGTATGGTGTTATACGCATTGCAAGCATACCAATTGAGTAA
>DHQK01000152.1:12184-12372 GCA_002411085.1 Marinilabilia sp. UBA5340
AACTTTTTATTCCATTTTTAAATAGTCACTTAATCTGTTATGCATATTGAGTTTTCTTTTATCGATTACCCAATTCAAAACCCTTTTACCACTGATCTTATGGCTGCCAGCTTTTTCAGCAAATCTTTCAGATGGTCGAGGTGTAGCATGTTGGCTCCGTCGCTTTTTGCTTTTGCCGGATCGAAATG
>DHQK01000012.1 GCA_002411085.1 Marinilabilia sp. UBA5340
CCGCTTCTTTGGGAAATGAAGGAGGAGCGTGCATCGGATGTGGAAATTGAAGTGGTTCCGGGTATTAGTGCCATGTTTGCTGCCGCAGCGCGCATGGGCGCTCCCCTGGGACATGATTTTTGTTCGATTTCAATGTCCGACTTGCTCACGCCCTGGGAACGAATTGAAAAACGGATTGAGGCAGCTGCCGGGGCAGATTTCGTGACCGCTGTTTACAATCCTGTCAGCAAGGGACGATTCTGGCAACTAATGCGGTTTCGGGATATTTTTCTGCAGTTTCGATCTCCTCTGACTTGTGTTTGCATTGCCCGGAATGTGGGGCGAAAGGATGAGCAATTGAATTTCGTGACGCTCGAAGAACTGGATGCTTCCATGGTGGATATGTTTTCCCTGGTGATGGTCGGCAATAGCCAAACCCGTATGATTAACAATCACATGGTGACGCCACGTGGCTATTATAATCAGAAGGGGACGGAGGAGGACAAAACCGGGCGTCAGATTATGAATGAGAGTTTTCGCACCATTTTGAAGGATCTGAAGGTGGAGAATCAACCCCTTGATCATACCTGGGTGGCACTGCATTGTATCCATACCACGGCCGATTTTGGCATGAACGATTTGCTCGAAATCCGAAATGATATGGTTGCCAGGTTGCATAAGGCTTTTTATTCCGGAAAACCTCCGGTTATTGTCACCGACGTTTCGATGGTCACCCGTGGAATTCGTCGTGCAACCCTTGAGAAATTGGGAATTGAAGTGAAATGTTATCTTGATGATGATCGCGTCAAAGCATCGGCTGCCAATAAAAATATTACCCGAACTCAGGCAGGTATTCGTCTGGCGGTGGAAGAGCATCCCGATGCTCTCTTTGCCTTTGGTAATGCGCCTACTGCACTGATGGAACTGGTGAGGCTCATAAGAAAAGGGCAGGCTCAACCTGCCGGAGTTGTAGCGTCTCCGGTAGGTTTTGTGAACGTTCGTGAAAGCAAATGGCAGTTGAAATTTGGATGTCCGGAAGTACCTGCGGTTATTGTAGAGGGCCGGAAAGGTGGTAGCAATGTGGCGGCAACAATCATCAATGCTATTCTGAGCTGGGAAGATGCCCGCGCTATGCATCCCGGGGATGGATTGTGAGGTGGGGCGAATTCAGATTCGCCCAGATTGGTATAGCGAGTTTATATTCGCGCAAAGGAGGTGATCCCGCCATAATGTTAACTTTTTTATGAAGTGTACTCCGGAGATATTCAGTTTTACCTTCAAAGAGGACATGATTACTGCAGGTTATTTAGAAACAATAATCCGTTAATCTTTTAGAAGTATTTGATAATTAATTGTTTGCGTGAATGATGGCGCGGTGTGCAACTCTCTCATAATAAAAACTTTGCGTCATTGCGTCTTCGCGTTTATTTTTTTAACGGACTATTAAAGAAAAAAATATGAAGATAACCATCATTGGCATTAACGACAGGCTTCCGTATTTTACCGAAGAGGTGCAACAGATCATTGCTTCCGCGGAATTTTTTGCGGGAGGCAATCGTCATCATGAACTGGTAAAACCTTTCCTGCCGGAGAAATATCACTGGAGTCCTATTGTGGTGCCGTTGTCCGACTTGTTTGATGATATTGGAAGCAGGGATGGTAACTGGGTTGTTTTTGCTTCCGGCGATCCTTTTTTCTTCGGCATTGGTAATACCTTCAAAAGAGAATTGCCGGCTGCAGAGATCAACGTTCTGCCACGATTCAATTCTCTGCAATTGCTTGCACATCGTTTGGGACTAAATTATGGTGAATTTCCTGTCATTTCACTCACCGGGCGTCCCTGGCATGGTTTTGACAAGGCACTGATTGATGGGGCCAACCGCATGGCAATTCTTACCGATCGTAAAAAAACACCTGTTGAGATTATCGGAAGGATGCTAAACTATGGTTACTCAAATTACAGGATTTATTACGGTGAAAAGATGGGAGGCGACAAAGAGCGCGTGATGGTGCTTGATGCGAAGGA
This sequence comes from Marinilabilia sp. UBA5340, assembly GCA_002411085.1. Classification (GTDB taxonomy): domain Bacteria; phylum Bacteroidota; class Bacteroidia; order Bacteroidales; family Marinilabiliaceae; genus Marinilabilia. The sequence goes on from DHQK01000012.1 coordinate 2,006, forward strand.
TGTTTCAAAGTTGGATTTTAAACATCCCAACTGCTTTTTTTTGGAAAAAACAGATAATGCCATTCCGGCAAGAGGCATTCCTGAAGAGTTTTTTGAGCCTCTTGAAGGGCGTCCCCGAATGATTACAAAAATGCCCATCCGTATTACAACGCTGGCTTTGATGCAGCTCAATCGGCGTAAGGTGTTTTGGGATGTTGGTGCCTGCACAGGTAGTGTTTCTGTTGAGGCCAGACTAAATCATCCACATCTACAGGTAATCGCTTTTGAAATCAGGCTGGAATCAGAAGGAATCATAATGCGAAATGCCCGGAAATTTCAGGCACCGGGAATTCAACTTGTGATGGGGGACTTTCTGAAGGTGGATAAAAAAGAACTGGCGCTTCCTGATGCTGTCTTTATTGCGGGCTATGGCGGCAAAATGGAGGAAGTATTGGATGATGTAAGCAAATACCTGCAATCCGGGGGTGTCATCGGGTTTAATTCTGTTTCCGCCGAGAGCCGAAACCGTTTTTTGAACTGGTGCGCTCACAACCGATTTGAGATAAAACAACAGCAGCAAATTCAGGTGGACGATCATAATCCGATCTCTATCCTGGTAGCTCAGAAGATGAATTAAACGCAGAGACGCAATGTCGCAGAGTCAGAAAACCCTTTGCGACATGGCGTCTTTGCGTTAAAATAACATAGAGATGCAAACAATTATTACCCATTCCGATAAAGGCCAACAACTGGCAAAAAGACTGATAACAGCTGGTCTGGAAGCAACCATAATCCGATCACCCAGAAATTACGGGCAGCTATGGGCAGAGAATAAAGCCCTTATATTCATTGGGGCTTTGGGTATCTGTGTTAGAGAGATAGCTCCCTTTCTGAAAGATAAAAAGACCGATCCGGCGGTAATAAATATCGATGCCAATGGACAATTTGTTCAACCCGTTGTTTCCGGTCATCTGGGAGGAGCCAATGAACTGGCACAACGCCTTGCGGAGTTCCTGGGAGCTCAGCCGGTGATTACTACGGTGAGTGATACTTCCGGACTATGGTCGCTGGATATGTTGTCGACTCGCTTTGGCTGGAAAATGGAAGTATCCGGAAATCTTACCCGGTTGATGGCTGCTTTTGTTAATGGCCGGAAAACAGCCTTGCTGCTTGAAGCTCGTGATAAGGGGACTCTGTTTTTGGAAACAGAACTCCCTTCTCATGTGGATCTGTTTTTTAAAGACTCAGCGTTTAATCCCGATGATTATCATTTAATTATAGCAGTCACTCCGTTTCTTTATGATTTTGGAAATAAGGCCATTTTTTACCGTCCCCCAATGCTTCATGCCGGAATAGGCTGTCAACGGGATTTGCCTTTTGACGAATTTGAGAAATTGTTGCTGAATGACTTTGAACATCATCGTATTTCGCCACTTTCTTTGGTAACACTGGGTACAGTTGAATTAAAAAAAGACGAGCCGGCTTTTCTGAAGTTGAGTGAAAAGTGGAAGGTTCCGCTTTGTAGTTTCTCTGGTGAAGAACTCAGTAGGTATAATGTTCCCAATCCGTCCGAACGGGTAATGGAAATGACCGGTTCCGCCGGGGTTGCCGAAGCTTCGGCCATGCATTTGGCCAATAATGCTTTGCTGATTGAGAAAACAAAGGGACAGGCCGGAGACAAAAACTTCACCTATGCGGTTGCCATCGATAGGAATATGGAGCGCAATGGGTTTGTGGAGATAGTCGGAGCGGGTCCGGGAGACCCGGAGCTGGTTTCGGTAAAAGGGAAACGAATGCTTGAGGCGGCCGACTATATTCTTTATGCCGGAAGTCTGGTGCCACGAGAACTGACCGAATATGCCAAACCCGGATGTGTGGTGGAAAGCTCGGCAGGCATGGATCTGATGATGCAAATGGAGAGTATGAAGCGTTTCTACGACCGGGAGTTGTTTGTCGTTCGTCTGCATACCGGCGATCCCTGCATTTACGGAGCCATTCAGGAACAAATGAATATTATGGATCAATGGGGTTGGCAATATCATATCACACCCGGCATTTCTTCTTTTCAGGCGGCAGCGGCAGCTTTGAAGTCTCAGTTTACCATCCCTGAGGAGGTGCAGAGTATTGTGCTTACCCGGGGTGAAGGGCGCACTCCTATGCCAGATCGTGAGCAGCTGCACAAACTTGCGGCATCACAAAGTACCATGTGTATCTACCTGAGTGCTGCAATCGCTATCAAAGTGCAGCAGGAGTTGTTAACGCATTACCCGCCCGAAACACCGGTGGCTGTTTGTTATAAACTCACCTGGAAGGATGAGAAGATCTATCGGTGTACGCTCGAAAATCTTGCTCAAACAGTGGAGCAAAACAACCTGAAGATGACAACACTGATTGTGGTCGGGAAAGCGATTGATAACCGTTCGGGATTTTCAAAGTTGTACGACCGATCGTTCACACATGAGTTTAGGGAAGGGAAATGAGCAAAGTGCATGGGGCATAGTGCAAAGGGGAAAAGCTCTTTGCCCCATGCCCCATGCCCAAAGCAGAAAATTATGATTCTACTATTTGGTGGCACTACAGAAGGCCGGCAGGCAGCCCGATTATTGGATGTAATCGGACAGGATTATTATTATTCTACGAAGGCAAAGGTGTCTCAGGAGGTTGGGGGCAGA
>DHQK01000096.1:0-3078 GCA_002411085.1 Marinilabilia sp. UBA5340
CATACCAAGTATCATTCTGTGCAATAACGCCTGCCGAAACAAGCATCAATAGCAATAACCCAATAACCCTGTTCATATCTTAAAATCTTTAATCAATGTTAATGCCGGATGTAACCCTTTCCGGTGGTATTCAATTCGTAAGAAATACCGATTTGTTCGATTATTTACATGAATAATGAAATACATATTGACAAATGATCGATTTTACATGACAAACGAAAATCATGACAAAAGTCATGGACATACCAAAAATAAAGGGATAGAGGTTATTTTTAACTTCTATTAAGAAGCAAAGGGGGAGTGAGGGGAAAAAACCATGAGAACACCTTTATTAAACATAAAAGAAAAAAAGCTGCCTCAGAACGAGACAGCCTCTTACAAACTTCACAGGGTATATAGTGAAATATGTTTTATTTCGTTTTAACGAGCCATTACTTTTTCCACCTCTTGAACAGCACCAGCATTTACTTTTACCACATACATGGCAGATCCAGATGGTAATGAAATCTTTGATTCCGTCTCGCGTGTCTGTAGACTTTCAATCACTCGTCCATTCAAATCAATCACCTCAATACCGGCATTGTTGGCTCCCAGCAAGTCTGAGCTAATGCGAACCTCAACGGTATTATTAGTTCCGATAATTTTAATGCCTTCAACATTTTTTTCTTCAACACTGGCAACGCTGGTGGCAACCTGTTGCATTTTTTCCAGGTGCAGCACGAAACGATCGTGGTTGTCACCCATCTTCTCAGGAGAATAAACATAGTCAACAGCCTCCGTCATATTTATCCAGCTACCAGTTGCTTTGTCTTCCAGGAACACATAGTAATTGTCAGCAAACTCTGCAAGATCCCATGAAAAAGTAATTTCGGACTCCACCTGATTACGAACTGATACCGGAATACTTACAACATCCTCATTCAACCCGGACATCCCATTAATGGACAAAGATTTCCCATCAACACGTGTATAGATCTCAGGAACATTTTTGGATGCATTAAACATCTTCTCTGAGTCGGCACGATCCAAACCATCACTAAAAATATCATCAAAAGAAAGGATGGTTGCATCAGAAACAAATTCATTTGTCTGCATCAGACTGATCACACTTCTTTCCGAAGAAGCAGAAGCACTCTTCAATTGCATGGTATGTCCCTTCTGACGAGCTTTGTTGTTTACAGTAATAGTTGCGCGCTCTGCATCATCAACTTTTACCCAAACCGACTGAAGAGGAGCAATTTCTCCAATATTTTCCTGAGTATAACCAGCAGGAAAAGAACCACCACTCACCAAAGTAGATTGTTTTGAGAACCCGTTGTAAGTGATCATATAATCTCCCACCTGCGAACCGGCATAAACACGGTAGTAAATAGTAGAAGAAACATTATCAGAAACACTCACCCCCTTGGTTGCAAAATCTGAGATATCCCATTTCATGGCTGATGGATAAGGATTGGAAAATAAATAGTAACCTTTTCCGTAATCGATGGTACGTGTAATTTCTCCTGTGTTCAGCGTTCCTTCAAAATCAATCACATGATCGGCTTCATACAAGACCATAATTCCTTCCATGGGAGCAACAGGCTCACTATCAGTAGTCACCTTCATCCAGCTTTTGGCACTTCGGTAAACCCAGTTTCCTGCTTCAGTAGCATCCAACATTGCTCCGGCACCATCACTAACCGGCAATCCAAGACGATACCATTGATTAGCTTTAACCTCACTAAGTTCAACACGACCTTGCCCTGAATTGGTATTGTTTTCAGGAACATTCAAAGAAGCCACAGCATTGGGAGTAGATTTTAATACTACTATTCCATTATTCGTAAATACGCTAGAAATATCAAGTGAAGCACCGGCATTCAAAACCACTTCAGCACCTGCTTCAATGGTAAGCTCTTTACAAAATGCATCTGCATTAACTACAGGAGCATTAGTAGATGAAGAAATTTTAACTGAAGTACTATAATTGGGTACCTTATTGTTTTTCCAGTTTCCGGCAGTTGACCAGTCGGCATTCACAGCCCCAGTCCATTCTACAACTGGGTTTAACATACCAACCTCATCCACAATATTACCTAAATCAGAACCACGCTCATCCTCCAGAAAATCGTCAAGCGTTCCGTAGTTGCCATCGTTAATAATTCCCCAGCCAGGACTGGTAATATTGGCATCAGGATTGAGAATGTAGATATCATCTTCATGAGCATTTAGTCCTCCACCAAGATGTGAAAAATCACCCCCTACTACCAGGTTTCCACTATTATTCACCTGTGTTCCGCTATTGGTGCTAAAATTACCTTTAACAATTAAATCACCTTTAATGTGTAGTCCTGCATTGGTAGAAATCAGATTTCCATGAACGATCAGGATACCTCCCTGTTCGATGGTTACAGACTGGGATGCATTCAAATTTCCGAATATCTCAACCTTTGCATCACGAAATATTTTAAGGCCATTCCATTGATTGTTCTCGTAATTTCCTTTTACAACAAAGGTGCCATTCACTTCCACTGTAACAGGGTTAAGGTCGCCATTACGGGTGATAATCCCATTAATGGTCATTTCTTTATCGATGTTTACAAGATCTGAAGGTATGAACTCGTTCTTCCATACATTTAAATCTTCAAAAGCTCCACTGCTTCCAGTTTCAGTAACATAAACATTAGAATTACCACCCTTTTTTGCGGCAACATCTAAACCGAAAAAAACTACTAACCCAAGTAGTATTAAACTAAACTTTTTCATAATTCACTAAATTAACCCTGTTCAAAAATTCCACCTCGTTGTTGAGGTTTCTTGTGCAAGTATACAGAGTTCTATATGTTTTGTTATTAACCTTTGAGGAGTAACAGCAGTTCTTTGATAAACGGAATTATTTTTTGGACAAAAGTAAATCTCACTTTTATCATGGCCCTTCACAAAAAAAATCATAAATACTTGATTTAAACACCATTAACCACCAACACAATATTAACATCAGGCGAAATCAAGGAGAAGATTGAGATTGAGATTGACGTTGAGGATAAGATTCAGGCTAAGGTTTAGCCTAAGATTAAGGGTGAGGGTAAGATCAAA
>DHQK01000096.1:3345-31851 GCA_002411085.1 Marinilabilia sp. UBA5340
CAAGACTCTGTATTTCAATGAGTTATCCATGCCATCTCCGACCCTTGTTCGAGTCTTGTTCGGGGCTTCTTCGGGTCTTGTTCGGCCTTTCTTCGACTCTATAGAGTCGAACAGCAGTCGAAGAACAGTCGAACAAGGGTCGATGAAGGTACGACGCAAAGTCGGAGAAGACTCCCGGAGATGTCGAAGGAGAGCTAATCTTAACATAGAAGAAACAGTACCAAAACACATTTTTATTTTGCCAAGGTTCTTCGGGAGCTGCTTCGAACCTCACCCGGGAGACTGCTTCACTTCGTTGGCAATACCAAGCCTTTGCCGGATCTTTGAGGGTTGGTTAAAATGACATTCTGTTCCATACTCATCAAAACATACGACACCTTCAGCGTCGGCATTCTACAATTTGTACAACCTATAAACATAAGAGTCCTTCAGGCTCTGCTTCTCTCAAATTTAAAGAAATCATCTTAGCCTCAGCCTACACCTTACCTCTTTCCATCCTAAGAGCTAACCTCCGCTCTACAAAAACAACTTTTTCAAACCTTCTCTGGGGGAGATTTCAGAGCCTTTAATTTTTCCCTATCTTAGCACCAAACCATCATTCATGACCACAAACATCAACCAATACCACCAGTGGATTGATCAGTTGCTAGATGAGGGGCGCACCGTACAGGTGCCGGTCTATGGCATGAGTATGTTCCCCATCCTGATGCCACGAGATACGGTACAAATCAAGCGCATCACTTTTGAGGAGATGAAGCCCGGTCATGTATTGGTTTTTGAGCAAAACGGGCAGTGGGTGGCTCACCGTTTGATAAGAAAAATCACAGAAAACAAAACCCTAATCACCCGTGGTGACGGCCTCCCCTACAATGATGCACCAATTGAGGCTGAGCGGGCCAAAGGCATCATCACCAAAGTCATCAAAACACGGTCGCCTTTCGCCTGGAGCATCAATACAATGATTGACGACCTGTTAGTAAAGACAGCACCGATAAGCGGAAGAATCTTCTGGATGGCCGGGAGGATAACAAGTTTTGGGTTGAGGGTTTTGAGTTCTGAACTTTGGGTTCGGAAGTGAGTTCTGAGCTTCGTTAAGAATGACAAATCCACTATTTTATTTTTTTTGCTTTCCGGACAACCTCCCAATCTCATTTCCCTGATATTTTGAATTCTCAAAAAAACAAAAACAACCATCATCATAGGAAACAGTCCCGGTAGGGGTGACAGTATGGTAACAGGATGCCCTGATTTCTAAAAATCAAGCCACGGCAGTGGTGACACCTTTTTACTCAGAGTATGCTACAATCCTTCCTTAAAACTCCAGGACTATCTCAAAATTGTTTTATATTTGAAAAAACTCATTCAAATATGATCAACAACTACATAGTCTAAAAGCCATTTTTCTCTGTACGACCCTGTGACAAACTCTGTAGAACTCTGTGTAACTAACTAAACAACCATCAAAAACTACCGCCAAATAATCACCATACTCCATTACATCTGGAAAAGCTCTCCCGGATGGACGCTCCTCAACGGGCTTTTATTGCTTGTGCGTGGTGTTTTACCCCTGCTTCTGCTTTATCTGGTAAAACTGCTCGTGGATGAAATTCAGGTAGTAGCCACCAACCCGGGTGGTGAGGATGCCCTCAACCACCTGATCACTTTATTGATCATTGCTGCAGTGGTTTTCCTCACCAATGCTTTAACTGCCTCACTGGGAGCACTTGTTCGTGAGCGTCAGTCGTTTGTCATCTCCGACTACTTCGACCACCTCATCCACAACAAAACCACACGCATCGATTATGGTTTTTTTGAACACCCAAAATATCAGAATGTCTTTTTCAGAGCATTGAACGAAGCCTCTTTTCGACCGTCACGTATATTTTACGGCATCATCGGATTGCTGCAAAACCTCATCACCCTTATCGTAATGGGTGGCATTTTGCTGATGGTGCATTGGTCAGTCTCGATTGTTTTGCTGGTGGTAACTTTGCCCGTAACCTTTATCCGGCTTCGCTATGCACGCTCGCTTTTCATCTTCAAAAGAGAGAATACCGACCGGGAACGAAAAGTCAACTATTACAACCGGTTGCTCACCTCCAGAGAATACGCCAAAGAGCTAAGAACCTTTGATCTGGGCCCCCTGTTCAGGAAACGCTATCATCAACTGAAAAACGATTGGAGACAAAGTCAGTACCGGATGTTAAAAAGCAAAACTGTCAGGGAAGTCGCTGTTCAGGTGCTGGCAGCCATTGCCGTATTTTCGGTGTATGGCCTTATTGCCTACAGGGCATTCCAGGGACACCTCTCCATTGGTGATGTGGTGCTTTATTTCATGGCCCTCCAGCGAGGCTATGCTTACCTTCAGGAGTTTCTGGGGCGTATCTCTGGATTATATGAGGATTCCCTGTTCCTGAACAACCTGTTTGAATTCCTGCATTTAAGAGAATCCCGTCCCCCGCTGAGAGAAGAAGAACGCTTCCCTTTCCCTGCCCGTATGAAAGAAGGCATCAGCTTTCACAATGTGGGGTTTCATTACCCTGCAAACAACCGTTGGGTGTTGCGAAATGCCTCATTTTCGGTCAATGCAGGTGAAACAGTAGCACTGGTAGGCATCAATGGTGCCGGCAAAACCACTTTGGTAAAATTACTCTGCGGCCTTTACAAACCGGTTGAAGGAGAAATCCGGATTGATGGAATACCCATCGACCACATCAAATGGAAAGAACGTGTAGATAACATCAGTGTGATCTATCAGGATTTTATGCTTTACAATGTTACCGCCCGCGAAAATATCTGGTTTGGGAATGTACGTCGTGAAGCCTCCAAAGAAAAAATCATCGATGCCGCCGAGCAGGCAGGCATTCATCACATCATTGACGATTTTGCTGATGGATACGAAACCACGCTGGGCACACTCTTTGAAAACAGCGAACAATTAAGCCCCGGCCAGTGGCAACGGCTTGCTCTGGCCCGCTCATTCTTCAACCAATCGCAAATTGTATTGCTGGATGAACCTACCAGCGCCCTGGATGCTTTTTCAGAAGCCAAACTTCTAAAATACATCAAAACCATCACTGAAAATCGAACGGCTGTCATCATCAGTCACCGGCTCTCCACCATCAAAATGGCCGACAGAATTATTGTACTCGATGGCCATCAAATTGTGGAAGAGGGCTATTACGAAGAGTTGTTGCAAAAAAAAGGTGCGTTTTTCAGTATGGTGGAATCACTGAAACAGTAAACTATTAGCTCTTAGCTGATGGCTCTCAGCTGTTAGCCACCCATAACTCAATCTCCCCTCTCAACCTCAATCTCATTATCCTGCGAACTACCAACTGCCAGTTAACAACTATCACTTCCTCTCCCATTCTAAGAACTGCCAGCTATGGAGCTAAGAGCTAAAAGCCAGCTCACTTCCCAAACTCATAAAACAATCCCGTAAATACCCCGAAAGAGTAGGGCCGAAATTTACCGGGCGAATCCTCACTTATATCAGAAAGAAAATAATTAAATCGGGGTTCCATTCTGACTCCGAACCCCTTAAAAACAGGAACCAAAACAGTCACTCCTGCGTGAGTGCTAAAGCTTAGATCCGGCACACCACTGGTTTGACCGATATTCTGACGCTGCCCCGAAGTTTCCAACCATGCCTTATTATCTACCAGCCAGTTGGCCCCAAACCCACCAGCCAAAGAGAGTTTTACAGGCCCTTGTTGAAGCACCTGATACCTGAGTGTAAAAGGTACCTGTAAATAATTAAGTCGTTGTTCCAACAATGTGGAAGACTCCTCATAAGATAGTTCAGATTTCATTTCCACAACGGCATTGGGAACGCTTTGAAACTCCCTGACATCGGATTGCATCGCCGGGGTAGCACTCCGTTTTATTGCTCCCAGTGAATTGTCCAGTTTCACCTCCTGCAATGTCACACTGCTTTCGGCAGAGAAATCTGCAGCTCCGTAAACAGATCTGGGCGATGATTGAGGTACCACTTCCTGTCCCAACATAGCATATTTCACACCGGTTTCCACCTGCCAGCGCGAATTCATCTTAAACGCCAGATTAAAACCAACACCAGAAGTCATCAGTGCATTTTCGTCGACACCCCGGGTTGAAACTCCTGACAAATCACGAAAAGCATAAGTGGGCGAATATTCGCCGCTTAAAATAATTCCGCTTTCCCTGACGGGTTCCTCTGCAGAGGAAGGAATAAAAAAATCAAAAGATTCTTCACTTTTGGAAATATCCTGATGCAGGGCCAAATCTGAATTAACAGTGAATTCAGCAACTTTCTCCGCAGGTAAAGAGGTCATCTTTCGAAGTTCACCAGTAAATAATTCTTCTTCCTGAGGTGAATTTAACGAAGCAACAAAATTATTTCGGCTATTATCAGATAATTCATTCCGCTCAGCAATACTGGTGGTTTTTATCTTCAAATCCTCATTTTCATCCATTTCCAAACCGGAAGGTAATTCATTGGAAGCAACCTTCACATCATGTTTACTTTTTAAATTATCATATTGATTTTCGGTAAGTTCAACGCTTTCCTGAGTTTGTTCTTTCTTTTGAGATATAATTTGTTCGGCCACCTGATGGAAATTTTCAGGCCGATCGTCATTAAAAATCAGATAAAACAATCCAACCAAAAGCAACAATGAGGCGGCCATACCGTACCTGAGAAAAACCGGGATAATGCGTTTCTTCTTGTTATCCAGACGCGACTCAATATTTTTCCACACCTGATCGGTTGGTTGCACCTCCACATGATCAAGCTGCTTAAACAAAGTATCAGTATTTATTTCAGGTATTCTCATGCTTTTGTGGCCTCCATTTTTTGTTTTTCTACCAACCTCTCTTGCAACCACCTGCGTGCTCTCGATAAGTTTGATTTACTGGTACCGGTAGAAATCCCCAATTGTCGGGCAATTTCATCATGGGTCTGTTCCTCCAACACATAAAGGTTAAATACCAATCGGTATCGTTCGGGCAATTGTCCTATGAGTTCGAGTAATTCATTCAGGGAAGGCTCAGCACCATTCGGTTCAAACTCTGAATCAACATCTTCGGGCTCAGGAAACTCTTCGGTGAGTTCTGTTTTAATCTTTTTCTTCCGGAAGGACTCGATAATCAAATTCACCATGATTCTGCGCATCCAACCTTCAAAAGAACCTTCAAAACGAAACTTATCAATTTTTTCAAACACTTTGATAAAACCATCCTGCAAAAAATCCTCTGCAGTTTGATAATCACCTGTATAACGCAGACAAACACCCATCATCCTGGGCGCAAAAATCTCATAGAGCGCTTTCTGGGCACTCCTTTCACCTTTCTGGCACGCTGCAACTATATCGTTTATATCAATCTGTCCGGACACACAAATTACTTTCTAATTTTCCCTGCAATGCTTGAACCAAACAAGCAATTAACTGAATTACAATTAATTAACTTCAAACCATAAACCAAATGTAAATTACTTGCTAACTGTTTGCAAATTTAATGCAATCACGGAATTACAGGAAAGAGCGTGCGCTCAATTCTTCTCGCTGATTCTTAGATGGAATGAATACGGAAAGGTTGCGTGAGGAAAAAATGAATTACGCTGAAAGTTTTGATCCCAAAAAGATTCAAATAGCACATGAAACAAGACAACCTATTGGTTCTTCAAATACTTAACCCAGGGTAAAAAAATAGTTTTGTTCGTTTTAACGGCACTATGAATAATGCGGAAAGGCATAAGGAAAGCCCTGAAAGGTCGTAAGCTCCCTAAAAACTTTTCTTTATCCTGTCCAACTCCCGCCTGGAGTCTTTGGCTTTAAGAGTTTCTCGCTTATCGTGCTGCTTTTTCCCTTTGGCGAGACCAATTTCCAGCTTGGCAAAACCCCGATCATTAATAAACATCCGCAATGGAATAATCGTAAGGCCTGATTCTTTGGTTTTACGCTCCAGTTTATTCAGTTCTTTTTTGTTCAATAACAATTTCCGTTCGCGCTTAGGGGCATGGTTATTAAAAGTACCGTAAAAATATTCGGAAATATTAATTCCTTTCACCCACAATTCCCCCTTAATAAAATAACAATAGGAATCGACCACTCCAGCACGCCCCATGCGGATAGATTTTATTTCTGTACCCGAAAGTTGAATACCGGCCACAAACTTTTCAACAATTTCATAATCGAAGTAAGCTCTTTTGTTTTTGATATTTATCCTGTTTGCCGACATATCAGAAAGAAATAAAATGAAATAATACGATTCTAATAATATAAGGAATTGCCACCAATGACAAAAACACAAAAAGTGCAAAAACCAACCGTTTTTCCGATGACGAAGCGGGCAGACTACGTACTCCAATCCAACAAATATACAGACTGTACACCACCAGTATGTGAACAAAGAAGAATTCGGGAATCAAGACCGATATCAACGTTACCACATAAAGCGGTGCCGAACTGTAAATGGTCAATTTGGCTGCCAGTTCCCGCGATGAGAGCATCCGAAAAATTTTCATTGTACGAAAAACCAAAACCCAGGCCAGAAACAATCCACCAAAAAGTGCCACAAAAATTAAGAGAGCTTTCTTCAAGGCAAGCTCGAATATAAAAGCCTGCTGATTGATCAGGTGTGACAAAAAAGTCGCAAGAGATACCATCCCGATCAATGGCAACGCAAATTGTCCGGCAATATCATTGAATGAGATATGTTCCCTGTGGATTTTTCGCCATTCCTCTGCGGGGGTAAAAAACAACCCCTTCAGTCTCTCCCCCAGGTTTCTATACATCTGCACTGTAGTTACCGGCTGTTTTTCTTCCATTCGTTTATGCTCATTGATAAGTTCACAAAATTAAAAAATAAAATTCCACATCACAATACAAAGCAATTCATCTCAACTTTTTCAAATAATGTCCCCTGGAAAAACATAAACACAAAGAGCCAGAGATGCATAGCTTTATCCTAAGATAATTAAACCCCGTTTCATTATCCGCACAAACAACTAACATCCAATCACTTAAAAATACCCAAAGAAGTATTTTCAAACAATTGTCATCTCCAACCTGCCCTTTATATAAAACAAGCCAGGCTGAGAGACTAAGTGCAAAATCCTGATGTGAAACCCGATATGGCTGGAATTATTTCTCAACCTCTGCCTATTCCCTGGTTGCTTTACGACCAATAAAGAGATGGGGTTCGGTATAAAATATTTGTGAATAAAGCAGGTTAATTATTAGTTTTGACGAATGGAAAAGGAAAACAAATCACAAAATATGATCGACAAATCTCCTTATGATTTGGTCGTAATTACCGGCCCCACCGCCAGCGGGAAAACCCGACTGGCCGCTCTTCTGGCATACGCAACAAATGGAGAAATCATCAGCGCAGATAGTCGCCAGGTCTACAAAAAAATGGACTTGGGAACCGGAAAAGATTATAAAGATTATATTGTCGAGGAAAATAAAATACCATCGTATCTAATTGACATTCGTGAGCCCGGATACAAATATAATGTATACGAATACCAAAACGATTTCTTCAAAGTGTATGAGGAAATCATTCAAAAAAATAAATTCCCGATCCTGTGTGGTGGTACAGGACTCTACATTCAGGCAGTACTCGAACGTTACAAGATGGTACATGTTCCACCTGACCACCACTTGCGGGAACAGTTGAAAGACAAAACACTGCAAGAACTGTCAAACATTCTTTCTTCCTACAAGAAGCTACACAACACAACAGACACAGACACAGTAAAGCGAGCCATCCGCAGTATCGAAATTGAAAATTATTATCAAAACCATCCGGAAATTGAAGTTGAACTTCCCAAAATAACCCCTTTAATCGTTGCTGTAGATATTGACCGGGAGCTGCGACGAGAGAAAATCACCAAAAGACTGAAAGAAAGACTTGAACAGGGAATGGTTCGGGAAGTAGAAGAACTTATAAAAAGTGGCACCACACCCGAAGACCTGATTTATTATGGATTGGAATACAAATATGTGACCCGTTACGTGACAGGTGAAATATCCTATGACGAGATGTTTGAAAGATTGAACATTGCCATTCACCAGTTTGCCAAACGACAGATGACCTGGTTTAGAGGAATGGAACGAAAAGGTCATAAAATCCACTGGGTCAATGCCAAAAAAAATATTCACGAGAACGTGAAGGAAATACTGGGCTTAATGCAGTGCTCATCATAAATGCAGAAACCTATATCAGAAAAAAACCAACTTTCATCAAACACAATCCGCTTTTTACCGTATAACCCCGTATAAGATTATACAAAAAAAGAAGCAGGGCCGTTTCCAAATAATCACAAACCAAAAACACCGCATTTTGGGGATTAATACTATTTCCCAAAATAGAATCTTTTTTGGTGAATCACAGGTGCCGGCACAGGGATTTTCATAAAACTAAGATCTAACCTTCATGGATAGCATCAACGACTATATTAACAGAATCACACATCTGGCTAACAGAAACAAAGAGCTCAATGCCCAGCTCCAGAATCTGGTAGGCCGTTACTCCCAGATACAAAAACAAAACGACAAGTTCAATCAATTATTGACCCGCTTCAATGAGACAGGGGAAGCTCCTTCCAGAGATCTGATTCTGCAAAAGCAAGGGAAAAAAGTAGAGCACCTTCGTACGGTTTCTCTCTTGTACATTTCAATAAGCGGATTTGAGAACCTTCCACTGCAAGAAGACCAATCAGGACTCATCGATATACTCGACGAAATATACATCTCCATAGATAAGGTGGCAGAAGAATTTAAAATTTCTAAAATCAAAAGCTTTGGTGACAATATCATCTTTGCTGCCGGGTTGAACAACGAACAAAGAACAAATCCGATAAACATCACTTTGGCAGCCAACAAAATGAGGGCTGCCGTTCAACAAATATTTGACGAAAGCACGGAAGACCCTTTCTGGCGTGTAAAAATGGGCATTCACACGGGACCCGTTTTAGCCATTGATTCACAAAAACAGCATACACCTTACTCCATCAGTGGAGATAATATAAACGTTGCCTGTCGGCTGGGTGAAGCTTGTCCTCCGGGAAAAATCAACATGTCAGAAATGACCTTCGAACTGGTAAAGGAATTTTTCGACATCAGTCACCTGGGGTCTATGCCTGTAAAATACAAAGGAGCCCTCAACATGTTTCTGGTCAACGGGATGAAAGAAAATCTGCATACCCCTGACAATGCCTTTGAGGCCAATAGTACTTTCGAAACACGTTATGGTGAGATCCAGTTCATGGACATTCAGGAGAAAATACTTGACCTGCTGGAAAAGAACCTGCCATCAAATCTTTACTACCACAATGTCAAGCATACTGTAGATGTCGTAACAGAGGTGGAACTCATTGGATGGGCAGAAGGGCTTAGCGAAGAAGAGATACTACTTCTGAAAATTGCAGCATTGTTCCATGATGCCGGGCATATCGTAGATTACAAACATCATGAACACCAGGGGGCTCTACTGGCCAAACAGATACTACCCAAATACAATATCTCGCCCGCCAGAATTGATATTGTTTGCAGACTTATCATGGCCACCAAACTCCCTCCAAATCCGAGTGACAAAATGGAAGAAGTAATATGCGACTCTGATTTGGATTACTTGGGACGAACTGATTTCATTCCAGTTTCGAACACCCTTTATCGGGAGCTCAAAGAACGTCAAATGGTAGGATCATGGCACGAATGGAACGAAATGCAATTGAAGTTTATTAAAAATCATCAGTATTTCACCAAAACTGCCCAAAACCTTCGTGAAGTAAACAAGCAACAACAGACTGAAAGAATCAGGCAATTACTTAACAAACAAGAGGTAGATATTAACGCTGGCGGATAAAAAACAGAACTGATACATTGAGTTTGCCTTCATCACCATTCCTAAAAATATCATTACCTTTGAGGTCGCATTACATAATCCTCAAAAACTGCAACTATGAAACGGTTATCCCGGGTTCTTATGATCCTGCTTTTGCTTCCGGCATGCCAGAACAATAAATATGAAGCAGCCATTCCCAACATTGGAGAAAAAGTTGACGCTTACGAAACTTTTCAATTAACTAGCGATCTGAGTGTTTTATCTGTAAACCAGCAAAAGATGCTCCCCCTCCTCTTCGAAGTAGCCGATATTATGGATGAGCTCTTCTGGAAACAGGCATGGGGCAATAAAGAAAGTCTGCTGACAAATATTGAAAACCCGGATATTCGCAGATATGCCGAGATCAATTACGGTCCCTGGGATCGGCTGAACAACAATGAACCTTTCATAACAGGCATCGGGCCCAAACCACAGGGAGCTGAATTCTATCCTCATGACATGACACTGGAAGAATTTAAGCAACTCCCCAACCACGACAAAGCCAATCAGTATACCATCATCGAAAGAAATCAGGATGGAGCATTAACAGTGGTGCCTTATCATGTAAAGTGGTCGGAAGAACTGACCAAAGCAGCAGGACTATTGAAACAGGCCGCCGAATTGGCCGAGAGTGAAGGTTTCAAAAGGTACCTGAATGCCCGTGCAGAAGCCTTCCTGTCGGGAGACTACTACAAAAGCGACATGCGCTGGATGGACATGAAAGACAATATCATTGATTTTGTTGCAGGCCCCATTGAAACGTATGAAGACCGGCCTTTAGGAAACAAAACCGCTTTTGAAGCCTACCTACTGATTAAAGACACCGCATGGTCGGCACAACTGGCCAGATTTGCCATCCTCCTGCCCGCTCTGCAGGCCAATCTGCCGGTGGATGAAAAATACAAAACCGAAGTTCCCGGAAGTGATTCTGATCTGGGGGTTTATGATGTTGTGTATTATGCCGGAGACTGTAATGCCGCGAGCAAAACCATCGCCATCAACCTACCTAACGATCCGGATGTACAGATGAAAAAAGGCAGCCGTAAATTGCAACTAAAGAATAGTATGCAAGCGAAGTTCGAAAAAATCCTGGTTCCCATTAGCAACATTGTCATTCATGAATCCCAAAGGCAATATATCGATTTCGATGCATTCTTCGAAAACACGATGTTTCATGAAGTTGCGCATGGTCTCGGCATCAAGGAAACCATTAACAACAAAGGAACTGTCAGAGAAGCACTGAAGGAAACTGCTTCTTCTATTGAAGAAAGCAAAGCCGATATTCTCGGCCTCTACATTGTGACCCAACTTACCGAAAATGGGGAGCTTGAGAAAGAAAACCTGATGACCAACTATGTTACCTTTATGGCTGGCATCTTCCGATCCGTTCGATTTGGGGCTGCCAGTGCTCACGGGGAAGCCAACATGATCCGGTTTAATTATTTCCTGGAAAAAGGAGCCTTTTCAAAAGATGAAACCACTGAAACCTATATTGTTGATTTCGAAAAAATGAAACAGGCCATGAACGACTTATCCAATGAAATTTTGGTTTTGCAGGGAGAGGGAGATTACCGGAAAGCCAAAGAGATGATTGCTTCCCGCGGGATAATAGGATCAGATTTGCAAGCCGATCTGGATCGAATAAACCAGGCGGACATCCCTGTGGATATTGTTTTTGAACAAGGACCTGAAGTTCTTGGTTTAAAATGAAAAGGTAATTTAAACCATTAATGTCTTTTTAGATATCAGACAATCCTTTATTATATTATAATTAGCAAAGTATAAAATCACAGAAGCTAATAAAAACAATCTTTAGCTTAGAAACTGTTTAAATTTCACACAGAGAATAAAATCACAACACTTATACTATTGTATTTCAATTACATAGCATTTCGCATGTTGTGAGCATACCAATTGACAAACCACAGAGAGAAAACAGAATATTTTCCCTCTGTGACGCTCTGTGATACCTCCGTAAAACTCTGTGTAACAAAAAAGTATTAAACAAGGATTTATTTTTTTATATTACAGCACAAGCCCAACGGGGCTTTGCTGAAAATGATTTCACTGAGATCTACAGAGAAAACACAGAGGTACCCGGAGCCAAAAATCGCTTTGCGATTTTGTTCTCTGTGACCTCTATGCCTTCTTCTTATCGGTGGATTCGCTTAATGTCGAAACTCATAGTTTTTATTCATCCGTATAAAATTAATCTTTCAAGGTCGGATAGAACTCGCATGCAAGAACTTATACATATTCTTTTGAGGCAATCACTGCCATGCTCGTTTCATCAGAATATAATTAAACTGAGTTATTGGTCTGATAGCCTGCCCCGATCTATCGCAGGAACTCGTCCCGAAGTTTCGGAACTCGTTTCTTATAAAATAAGCCACTCAATTATTTCTCAGTGATAGAAAACTTTTTATCTTGGTTTTAAACAGTCACTTAATAATTTCAACCTACCAAAAAACCTGTTGACATTACTGTCGACAGGTTTTTTGCAAATAAAAACAGCAATGGATAAAATATTTCCCAACAAGGCAATTACCGATCTGTTCAACATTGAAATACCTGTAATTCAAGGAGGAATGGTTTGGTGCAGTGGATGGCGGCTCGCCTCTGCAGTTAGCAATAATGGAGGTCTTGGGCTTCTAGGCTCCGGCAGCATGTACCCAGAAGTACTGCGCGAACATATCCGGAAAATGAAACAAGCCACCAACAAACCCTGGGGTGTCAACATCCCACTGCTTTACCCAGACATTGATCAACTAATGAAAATCATTGTGGAAGAGGAGGTGAAAATTGTCTTCACATCGGCAGGAAGTCCGGCCAAATGGACACCCTTCCTCAAAGAACATGGTGTAACGGTAGCCCATGTCATTGCCAACTCCAGACTGGCCAGAAAATGTGAAGATGCAGGCGTGGATGCCATCGTAGCTGAAGGATTTGAAGCAGGCGGCCATGAAGGGCGGGAAGAAACCACCACCATGAACCTGATTCCGCTGGTACGCGATGTTACTTCTCTGCCACTCATAGCCGCCGGTGGAATCGGAAGCGGCAGACAAATAATGGCAGCCATGGTTTTGGGAGCAGATGGAGTACAGATAGGCTCAGCTTTTGCACTATCTCAAGAATCTTCAGCCCATCAGGCATTTAAAGAAATGGCCGTCAACGCCAAAGAAGGAGATACAATGCTTACCTTAAAGCAACTGGCACCGGTTCGCCTGCTGAAAAACCATTTCTACAAACTGGTGGAAGAGGCCCAACTGAAAGGAGCCTCTCCGGAGGAGCTGAGAGAATTGCTGGGCCGCGGACGCGCAAAAAAAGGGATTTTTGAAGGAGACCTGGATGAAGGCGAATTGGAAATCGGACAAGTATCAGCAATGATAAAAGAGATTAAGCCTGTCAGTGAAATCATTGAATCCCTGGTAGCGGAATTCCAGGAAACAAAAAACAAAATTTGCAAATGATAGAATATTACAAACATACACTTCCCAACGGATTACGTATCGTAGTGCACCCCGACAATACTACACCAATGGTGGCAGTAAACCTGCTCTACGACGTGGGTGCGCGCGACGAAGACCCTGATAAAACAGGATTTGCTCACCTTTTTGAGCACCTCATGTTTGGGGGTACCCGCAATATCCCTTCGTACGATGGTCCCGTTCAGAACGTGGGAGGAGAAAACAACGCATGGACAAGCAACGACTTCACTAATTACTATGTCACCCTGCCGGCTGTCAATATCGAGACGGCATTCTGGCTCGAAGCAGACCGGATGAATGAACTAGATTTCTCGGAAAGAAGTCTGGAAGTGCAACGAAAAGTAGTAATTGAAGAATTCAAGCAACGTTATCTCAACCAACCTTATGGCGACATTCCATTATTGATTCGGGATCTGGCTTACAAAGTACATCCCTATCGCTGGCCTACCATCGGAAAAGAGATTTCCCACATTGAAAACGCTTCGCTGGAAGATGTCAAAGGCTTTTTTTACAAACACTATGCCCCAAACAACGCGGTATTATCGGTGGCCGGGGATGTCGATCCGGAGAAAGTTTTTCAATTGGCAGAGAAATGGTTTGGCGCAATTCCCAGACGGAATGTTCCGGTAAGAAATCTTCCCCGGGAACCCAAACAACAGGAAGCAAGACACCTTACGGTCGAAAGGGATGTTCCCTCTCCTTTTCTGCAGATGGTATTTCATAACGGCAGCCGCACAGATGCTGATTTTTATGCCAACGACCTGCTCTCCGACATCCTTAGCAACGGCCCCTCGGCGCGCATGTTTCAGTCCCTGATAAAGGAACAACGACTCTTTTCCGATGTCAACGCCTACATTGCAGGAGATCGGGATCCGGGACTTTTCACCATTACAGGCCGGTTAATGCCAGGGATCACCATGAAAGATGCTGAAGCTGCCATCAAGAAGGAACTCCACCTCCTGACTACCGAAAAACCCACTGAATACGAACTTCAAAAAGTGAAGAATAAAATAGAATCCAATCTGATTTTTGGTGAAATTCATTACCTCAACAAAGCCATGAATCTTGCTCAATTTGAATTACTGGGAGATGTTGAACAAATCAACAAAGAACCTGAACTTTACAGAAGCGTAAAATCTGACGACATTCGAAATGTGGCACGAAAAATATTTACAGAAGAAAACTGTTCCACATTGTATTATTTGCCCACGGAAAAAGGAAGGTAGCTGATAACTATTAACTACTATCCAACAGTCTGCTAAAAACTTAGGCAAAGAATGAAATAATGCTGAATATTTGTTTCCCTATGAGCAGCAAACTAAAAGCTATTTTATTAAACAATCCAACCTTCTTTGTAAGTTAAGTGGCAAAGGCAGCAAATGACCTTTTGCAGCGATTCAAAAACAAAAAACAGAATTAATGGCACAAACCATAGATAAAGCCCCTGAATTCAGGAATATTGAAAAAATAGATTTCCTGCCTGTCGAACAATACAAACTCAACAATAAAGTACCAGTTTCTATGCTCAGGGCAGGAAGCCAGGATGTCACAAAGATTGACATAGAATTCCCGGCAGGAGCCATTCAGGCGGGAATGCCACTGATAGCCTCCACCACAGCAAACCTGATGCTGGAAGGCACAGAAAACAAATTATCGGTTGAAATCTCAGAAAAAACAGATTTTCTGGGAGCTTATCTCAACTCCCAGACCTACCACCATCACACCGTATTCACTATCCTATGCCTCACCCGCCATCTTCCCGAGATGCTGGATTTAGTCAATGAAATAATTACGCGTCCTTCTTTTCCCGGGCATGAGTACGATCTTTATCTCCAAAAAAAATATGAAGAGTTTTCACTGGAGAACGAGAAAATAAAAACTATTGCCAGCCGGAATTTTGGAGAAACCATCTTTGGGGCAGAGCATCCTTATGGCAGACAACTAAATGCGGAACATTTCAAGCTCATTTCACTGGAACAAGTCAGGAAGTTTCATCAGGATCATTATCGACCCGAAATGGCCCGTATTTTTGTGGCCGGCCAGCCGGGAGACGACATCATTTCCCTGCTCAACCGTCACTTTGGGCAATCGCCCCATCAGCATCATGAAACGGATGCCATTGTTCCCCCTCCGGCTACTTCCAGTGAAAAAATCAAAAACATCAAAAAAGAAGGGGCAATGCAAACTGCTTTGCGCATAGGACGTCCGTTGTTTAACAACCATCATCCCGATTTTATTCCCCTCCAAATCTTAAACACCATTCTTGGAGGCTACTTCGGATCGCGTCTTATGACCTCGGTAAGGGAAGAAAAAGGCCTTACTTATGGTATAGGATCTGTAATCATGCCTCTAAAGTACAGTGGATTGTGGGTGATCAGCAGTGAAGTGGCCGGTGAAAGCCGGGACAAAGCCATCGAAGCTATTTTTGAAGAGTTTTCCAAATTACAAAACGATCCGATTTCAGAAGAAGAACTCTCCATGGTAAAACGTTATATGATGGGAGAATTACTCCGGAATTTTGACGGTCCTTTTTCTACAGCTGACATTTACAGGACTTTACAGGAATACAAGATGGATTTTGAATTCTATGAAAATATGATCACTACTATCCGGAAGATTTCCACTGAAGAACTGCGAAAGCTGGCAGTAAAGTATTTGCAACCGGAAGATTTCAGAATCGTAACCGCCGGTATGTAACAGAAGATTCAAATTTCTTCATAAAAATACCTGTAACCCGAATACTTTTTTACCATATTATTCACTAATTTAGGCCCAACAGGTAAAGCGGCAATATGAGTGACCAACTAAAAACAACAGAAGAACAGCAAATTAAAGAGCAATTCAATGAACTCATGGAATTGTGCCCCAGATGCCAGACAGCTGAAGGCAGGCGACTGATTCAGCGTGCTTTTGACCTGGCAAACGAAGCGCACCGAGGGGTCAGACGGAAATCAGGGGAATTATACATCCTGCATCCGCTGGCCGTAGCACGTATTGTGGCTGATGAAATTGGTCTGGGAGCAAAAGGAGTTGTTGCTGCCCTTCTGCATGACGTAGTTGAAGACACTGATTATACCCTGGAAGACATCGAAGGGATGTTCGGTAAGAAGGTGGCTGATATCGTTGATGGACTGACAAAACTGGAAGGCGTTTTTGATCAGACCCAGTCAAAGCAAGCAGAAAATTTCCGCAAACTGCTGCTTACCATGGTCGAAGATATCCGGGTTATTTTGATCAAACTGGCTGACAGGCTGCATAACATGCGAACGCTGGACTCAATGCCTGAACACAAACGTTTAAAAATTGCCGGAGAAACACTTTACCTGTATGCTCCACTAGCCCATCGTCTGGGCCTCTATTCCATTAAATCTGAGTTGGAAGACCTCTCTCTTAAATACGAGCACCCAAAAATATTTGAGGAGATCACCAGCAAACTAGCCGATTATGAAAATAAAACCCAACACCTGATTACCCGTTTTTCCTTACCCATCATCGAAAGACTCTCCAGTGAAGGATATGAATTTGACATCAAAGGTCGACCAAAGTCCATTTATTCGATTTGGCGCAAAATGCAGCGTAAACAAATTCCTTTTGAGGAAATTTATGATTTACTGGCCCTTCGCATCGTGTTCAAACCCAAAGCTGGAATTCCTGAAAAAGCCCAGTGCTGGACCATTTACTCTCTGGTAACAGATATTTACAAGCCAAAGCCTGATCGTCTCCGCGACTGGGTCTCCACTCCCAAGGCCAATGGCTACGAAGCTCTCCATGCCACAGTAATGGGCCCCGAAGGAAACTGGATTGAGATTCAGATCCGGACTGAGCGAATGAATGAAATTGCCGAAAAAGGCTTTGCGGCGCACTGGAAATACAAAGGAGCCAATGAAAAAGAATCTGAGTTAGACAACTGGCTGCAACGCATTCGCGATGTTCTGGACAACCCTGATTCTGATTCGCTCGAGTTTCTGGATGATTTTAAGCTAAATCTCTTCAGTCAGGAAATTATGCTCTTCACTCCCAAGGGTGATGTAAAAGTGATGCCCAAGGGAGCTACTGCCCTCGACCTGGCCTTTGAAATCCACACCGAACTGGGATACAAATGTATTGGAGCAAAAGTTAACTACAAACTGGTGCCACTCAGCTATGAACTCAAAAGTGGTGACCAGGTGGAAATCCTTACTTCCGAAAAACAAAAACCCAAATACGACTGGATCAATTTTGTAACCACAGCCAAAGCTAAAACAAGAATAAAAGACGCGTTCAAGAAAGAACGTAAAGGTATTATACAACGTGGAGAGAGAAAACTGGAAGAGGCACTCAATGAAAAAAAACTGACCACCAATGCCAAAATCCTCAAAAAACTTCAAAGCTACTACAACCTGCCAAGTAAGGAAGAGCTCTATTTCAAAATCGGAAACGGAGTCATTAATCTGGAGAACTTAAACAAAATATTGAGCGATAAAACAGCCAATAAGTGGATTCGTTACTGGCGACTGTCCTTCGGAAAAAACCCAGAAAAAGCAGGGGCCAAAAAGAAACCTGCCAAAGAAAGTAAAAAAACCCAGATGGTGGTTTCGGACGACATGGAAACTGAAGAGTACATCATTGCACCCTGCTGCAATCCTATTCCAGGCGATGATGTGGTGGGCTATCTGGATCAGGATGATAAGCTGATTCTGCACAGCCGGAAATGTCCGGTGGCTATCAGACTTATGTCAAGCCAGGGAAACCGTATCGTGTCGGCCGAATGGGAGTCGCATAAGATCCTTTCCTTTCTGGCGGTCATCAATCTTTCAGGGATCGATCAGATCGGAATTGTAAGTAAAATCACAAAAGTTATCTCGGAAGATCAGACGGTAAATATGAGATCGATACATGTAGAGAGCCATGATGGAATATTCGAAGGCACTATCTACCTCTATATCCACAATACAGAAGACCTCAACAACCTCATATTTAACCTAATGAAAATAAAAGGGCTTCACAATGTCACACGTCAGGAACGAATTCATGGAAGTTAACACTCAGGCACCTGGGCGATTACATAGCCTGAATACCAATATTTTAGATTTGAAATTAAGAGACAGCAACAACTTCTGCCTACAATTATTGCAATCAGACACACGCCCATGCATCTCTCCGAAGATTGTCGGGACAATTCGAAAAATGTCAAAACCCGGAACACCAAATTCATAACTTCACAACTCACTCCGGCCGTTAAGTCAATTTGGTTTTATTCTAAATAAAATTTTTATATTTGCAGAACAAAGGGTCACTTTTTTAGAATACTTTTTAACTGAAAGATGTTATGAGCAGACCAACCAATAAAGAGACGGTCAAACAAATATTTACCGAATATCTGCAAAAAAACGGGCATCGAAAGACCCCTGAAAGATATGCCATTCTTGACGAAATTTACTCACGCGAAGGTCATTTCGACATTGAATCGCTGTACATTTTTATGAAGAATAAGAATTACAGAGTGAGCCGTGCGACGTTATACAACACCATTGATTTGTTGCTGGACTGTAAACTGGTCATCAAGCACCAATTTGGAAAAAATATCGCCCAATTTGAGAAAGCCTTTGAGTCACGTCAGCACGATCACCTGATTTGCACCAATTGTGGAAAAGTCACCGAATTTTGTGATCCGAGCATACAAATTGTTCTGGACAACGCCTCCAACAATCTTGATTTCACGGTTGCCCATCACTCCCTTTACATTTACGGCACATGCAAAGAATGTCGTGAAAAGCAAGAAAAAAGTCAAAACAAAAAATCCGGATAATATAAGGTTTTACAATTTTTAATGAGTACTTTTACGCATCGGAATGTCGACCGAAATGGTAGGCCTTCCGATTTTTATTGCGCAATAGTCTGGTCATTCCGACCATAATACAAACAATAACAAACACTTGGAATAATGAAGGTTGATGTTCTATTAGGATTGCAATGGGGCGATGAGGGGAAAGGAAAAGTGGTAGATGTACTGACCCCGGAATATGATGTTATTACCCGCTTTCAAGGGGGCCCCAATGCCGGGCACACCCTGGAGTTTGACAACAAGAAATTCGTACTTCACAATATTCCTTCGGGCATTTTCCAAGGCAATAAGGTCAATGTCATTGGAAATGGTGTAGTACTGGATCCCATCATTTTCAAAGAGGAAATTGACGGTCTGAGAGCTCAGGGAGTTGATTTAACCAATTCTCTTTTCATTTCCAAGAAAGCTCACCTGATTCTGCCCACTCACCGCATTCTGGATGCTGCGTCAGAAGCCTCCAAGGGCAAGACAAAAATTGGTTCCACGCTCAAAGGTATCGGCCCTACCTATATGGACAAAACAGGCCGGAACGGAATCAGAGTGGGAGATATCCTCACCAACTTTGAAGAAAAATATGCTGCTTTAAAAGAAAAGCACGAACAGCTGATCCGGATGTATGGTTTTGAATACAATCTGGCAGAATACGAGAAAGGTCTCAAAGAAGGTATCGAAGCGCTGAAAGAATTTACACTGATTGACAGTGAGCACGAACTGAACCGTTACCTCAAGGGCGGAAAGAGCATCCTGGCCGAAGGCGCACAAGGAACATTACTCGATATTGATTTTGGATCCTATCCGTATGTAACTTCCTCCAATACAGTTTGTGCCGGTGCATGTATCGGGATGGGAATATCCCCTAAGAGCATTGGCGAAGTTTACGGTATTTTCAAAGCCTATTGCACACGCGTAGGTTCAGGCCCCTTCCCTACCGAGTTGTTTGACGAAGATGGAGACAAAATGCGCGAACAAGGCCATGAATTCGGTAGTACTACCGGCCGTCCACGCCGTTGCGGTTGGCTCGATCTCGTGGCCTTGAAATACAGTGTCATGATCAACGGTGTCACCAAACTTATCATGATGAAGGGTGATGTATTGGGGTGCTTCGAAACAATCAAAATTGCCACTGCCTATAAAATGGGAGACACCGTCACAGAGGAGTTCCCCTACGAGCTGCCTGAGAATCTGGAACCTGTATACAAAGAACTGCCCGGATGGAATTGTGACCTCACCAGTTTAAAATCTGAAGATGAATTTCCTCAGGAGCTCAAAGACTATATTCAGTTCCTGGAAGATGAGCTGGAAGTGCCCATTTCAATAGTATCAGTTGGCCCCGATCGGGAACAAACGATTGTGAGAGGGTAAGATTGATTGGCGGAAAAAGAAACAATATTCTTCAACCCAAAGCTCACTCAATATAGAAAATGTAGCTCTTTTGCCATCAATTTGATGGAAACCTTACATTTTCTATATTGATTTCGATACTTCAGAATAAATAAAGCGCTACTTCATTCCTGATATCGCTCAGCTTTGGGTTTAGTATACTTAAAGAGGATTAAACAACAGAGAAAGTTGATGTTTATCACAAATAAATGTATATTTAGAAAAAACCATTATGTCTTTTATTGAGAAAATATCAAGCCTGTTTAGTCTTTCAACACCGGTTTTAGACAATGATGTTGAACGGTTATTGTCTGACCAGAACCTTAGAAAAAAACTACTGGAAGACATTGATAAAGAAAGAGAAGACTACACTTCAAGTAATAAGAAAAATTTTCCTAACGAAGAAATCAAGCGCGTTGGAAATTTTGAATTTAACTTATGAGCATTGCCTTCTCTACAATAATATTAATTCTGCTAATATTGCCAGGGCTGCTCTTTTTTCGAGGATACTTTTCAAATGATTTTTCTTCAAACTTTTTTAAAACAGATTTTGTCAAACTAATACCAGTCATAATCATTCCGGCTCTTTTGTGCCATGGTCTGTTTTTGATTATCCTCAAATTACCCATTTTTCATTATTATCCCAAAATTGAGTATTTGGGAGTTCTTATTACAACCAATAACCCTCATGAATTAAATTTCATTTTTTCTAATATCGAAAATAATATTTTCAGAATATTATTTTATTTAATAAGTCTTTATCTGTTTTCTTCTTTCGCTGGCTTTCTTTCCTGGCTTACAATTAGAAAAAGTACTCTTGACCGAAAACTCCCTGTTTTTCGTTACCCTAACCAATGGTATTATATTCTTACAGGGGAAATTTTTGATTTCTCAAAAAAAGACAAACGCAACAATAAATTTGAAACTTCAAAAAATATCTCCATCCGATATATTGATGCTCTAGTTCAAATTGGTAATCATACTTTTATCTATTCCGGTATATTACACAATTTCATGCTCTCCAAACAAAATACTGGCGTAGATTTCATTAAACTACGAAATGTTAAAAGAAAGAATGTATCGATTGACGGAGAAGAACAGCCGTTCAAAAATATCCCGGGAGAATACCTTTTATTACCTTTTAGCGAGATCAAAAACATCAACATTACCTACTACGACCTCAAAAGTTACATTCAGAAAGCTATTCACGAGGCAGAAAATAAAAACGCCCACTACTAACAATAGATCGATCGATGCTGAAGATGTCGTATCCTTTTGAAAATGTTAGAAATGATTTTCTTGAAGGAACGAAATATTAGAACAGGTATCCATAATTGTGATGAGCCAAAATCACTTTTCTTTATTTCACCACTCACCAACCTGGGAATAAATCAATTACACCAAAAAATATCTCCTTGCTAAACCTTTGAGCCATTAGATCTCTGCAGTTATGTTTTTTTACGGACTATTAAAACCCGAATAGTACCCTTTTACTCAACAAAACATGAGCAAACTCAGCAGTGGATTTCAAACTTTTAAGAATGGGATTTTGTAACTTTAGAAGCATAAAGAATCCTTTATCTGAATAATTCTCAAAATAAAGAAATGCAAACACTACTTATTAAAAACATAAAACAACTGGTTTCTGCAACCAAAGAATTTCCAGATAAAATATCAGGAAAAGAAATGCAGCATATTTCCTCCATCGAAAATGCCTGGCTACTCATTAAAGATGAACACATTGCCGACTTTGGGAGCATGCCTGAGATCCCCTCAGTAACCAATGCAGAAACCATTGATGCCACTGGCAGAATGGTGCTACCCGCATGGTGTGATTCACATACTCACCTGGTTTTTCCAAATTCCCGCGAAATAGAGTACACCGATAAAATCAAGGGACTCAGTTATGAAGAAATTGCCAAAAGAGGAGGGGGCATTCTCAATTCTGCCAAAATGATGCAGGAAGCCGATGAAGAATCTCTTTTTCAGGATGCCATGGAGCGCCTTCACGAGATTACCCGCTGGGGAACCGGAGCTGTAGAGATCAAAAGTGGTTACGGCCTTACCACCGAAACAGAGCTTAAAATGCTTCGGGTTATCAAAAGATTAAAAAAAGAAAGCCCCCTCACCATCCGCTCTACCTTCCTGGGTGCCCATGCTATACCGCTCGCATTCAAAAGCAATCCGGATAAATATGTAGACCTGGTAATCAATGAAATGTTGCCGGAAGTAGCCAAAGAGCGACTTGCGGATTTCGTAGATGTATTTTGCGATCGCGGTTTTTTCTCCGTAGAACAAACTGACAGAATTCTGGATGCCGCCGCACATTACCACCTGAAGCCAAAAATCCATGCCAACGAACTCGATTTTTCTGGAGGTATACAAACCGGAATCAAGCACAAAGCACTGTCAGTAGATCACCTCGAATTTACAGGTCCGGATGAAATACAAGCACTACTCGAATCGGATACCATGCCCGTCATTTTGCCCGGCGCTGCCTTTTTCCTGAATCTGAAATATGCCCCTGCCCGGGATATAATAGATGCAGGGCTTCCCCTCACGCTGGCTACCGACTTCAATCCGGGCTCCTCCCCTTCCGGCAACATGCAGCTGATCATCTCCATGGGAAGTATCCTCTACAAGATGCTTCCGGCCGAAACCATTCATGCCACCACCATCAATGGGGCGTACGCAATGGGATTGCAACAGGAATTGGGATCTGTCACTCCCGGAAAGAGGGCCAACCTCATCATCACCAAACCCATCCCATCAATTGAATACATCCCTTATGCCTACGGAGAAAATAAAGTGGAAAAAATCATACTTAATGGTAAAGTCCAATAATCAACAATACATAAACCCATTTTGAATACCTATAATATAAATCCAAATGTTATGCAAAAACTCATAGAATGTGTCCCCAATTTCTCGGAAGGTCAGGACATGGATATCATCCGAAAAATCACAAACGAAATAGAGTCAGTGCCAGGCATACAGCTGGCAGATGTGGATCCGGGAAAAGCTACCAATCGTACTGTAGTTACTTTTGTAGGCGAACCCAAACCAGTAATTGAAGCTGCATTCAGAGCGATTAAGAAAGCTTCCGAGCTTATAGACATGCGCAAACACAAAGGAGCACATCCCCGCTTTGGAGCCACCGACGTTTGTCCACTGGTTCCCGTTTCCGGTATTTCAATGGAAGAAACCGCTGAACTGGCCCAGGAATTAAGCAGAAGAGTTGGTGAAGAACTTGAAATACCGGTGTACTGCTATGAATTTGCAGCGCTCAAAGAGAACAGAAAAAACCTGGCCAACTGTCGTGAAGGAGAATACGAAGCACTGGAAAAAAGAATTTCCACTCAGGAATGGAAACCCGACTTTGGCCCTGCCACATGGAATCACAAAACGGCTGAAACAGGAGCAACAGCCATTGGTGCCCGCAATTTTCTGATCGCCTATAACGTCAACCTTAATACCACATCTGTCAGACGAGCCAACTCTGTCGCTTTTGATGTACGCGAACGGGGACGGGTAAAACGCGAAGGAGATCCCATCACCGGCAAAATCGTTTTGGATGAAAATGGTGAAAAAGTATGGGAACCAGGACTCCTAAAATCCGTGAAGGGTATTGGCTGGTTTATCGAAGAATACGGCATCGCCCAAATATCCATGAACCTCACAGACATATCAGTTACCCCTCTCCATAAAGCTTTTGATGTAACATGCGAACGGGCTGCAGCACGCGGACTGCGGGTTACCGGCTCTGAACTGGTGGGTGTTGTACCCCTTCAGGCCATGCTCAATGCCGGAAAATACTTTCTCCAAAAACAACAACGATCTACCGGACTTCCGGATGAAGAATTGATTCGTATTGCGGTCAAATCGATGGGGCTTGACGAGCTCTATCCTTTTGATCCTGACAAAAAAATAATAGAATACATTCTCAGGGACAAAGAACAAAAAAAACTCACTGACATGAGTCTCAAGGCTTTTGCCAATGAAACAGCGTCTGAGTCGCCAGCCCCGGGAGGTGGAAGTATTGCTGCCTATACAGGTGCCCTGGGTGCCGCTCTCGGAACCATGGTAGCCAATCTCTCTTCGCACAAGCGTGGGTGGGATCACCGATGGGAAGAATTTTCGGAAGAGGCAGAAAAAGGAATGCGCATCCAGAAGCACCTTTTGCAACTTGTGGATCAGGATACACAAGCTTTCAACCAAATAATGGAGGCTTTCTCTCTTCCCAAAAGCAATGAGGAAGAAAAAGCCAACCGAACCAAAGCCATTCAGTCGGCCACCGAAAATGCCACACGTATTCCACTGAAAGTAATGGAAACAACTCTTGAAAGCTTCGAACTGCTAAAAAACATGGCTGAAAAAGGCAATCCTAACTCGGTAAGTGATGCAGGTGTTGGTGCTTTGTGTGCCAGAGCTGCTGTACGCGGGGCCATGCTCAATGTACGTATCAATGCCGCAGATCTGTCTGATAAAGATCTTGCAAAAGACCTATTGAACAAAGGAACAGCCATTGAAGAAAAAGCACGAACATTGGAGGAGGAAATCCTTAAAACAGTGAATACTAAAATAGAATGAGGGTATCCAAAAAGTATAAGACTCCTAAGGCATGTCATGTTGAGCGTATTCGAAACGCCTGTTTATCAAAAGGAACGATTCTTCAATAAGCTCATTTTATAAAAAACCAAATTACATACATATAAAACGAGCATAACAAAGGAATCACAAAAGAATATAAATAACATCCTTTCATGCAAATATCCCCGAAGCTAGGGAAACAAATAACTTAGACAAACAATTACTAATGAAAGTACTCGTTTTCTACACCAACCGTTTTGCCTACAAAACAGCCGAGCAAAATTTGAGTGACGAAGAATTAAAAATAATTTATCAGGAGATTCCGCCCATAAAGCGCCAGGATGAACGCATGGATTGCATCACAGCATTTATCCAGGTTGAAGCTGAAGACGAAGAGCGAGACCTCAAGAGCAGAGAAAAAAAGCTGGCCAATCACCTGAAATGGGTAGCCAGAAAAAACAACTGCTCGGATATCCTTTTACACTCCTTCGCACACCTCTCCGCATCCAAAGCATCGCTGGAGTTTACAGCCAAACTTTTTAATGCTACGCTAAAACGCCTGAACAATGGAGATTATAGAGCCAGTTTAACCCCTTTTGGTTTCTTTCTGGATCTGGACATGGAAGCTCCGGGGTTTTCAATGGCCAGAGTATGGGGTGATTTATAAGAGTTCTGAGTTCAGGCTGAGTTTTGAGCAGCATTCAAACGGATAATATCCGTCATATTGCTACATTTGTGATTAATATTAAAAAAACTTAGAAAAAAAATGAAACCAACACTATTGATACTTGCAGCAGGAATGGGCAGTCGCTATGGCGGACTGAAGCAAATGGACGAACTGGGACCAAATGGGGAATCCATTATTGATTACTCAGTATTTGATGCCATACGTGCGGGATTTGGGAAAGTAGTTTTTGTGATCCGTCCCTCTTTTGCGGATGCTTTTAAAGAGCGTTTTGAGAGCCGGCTTAAAGGGAAAATTGAGACCGAATATGTGTTTCAGGAGCTGGAAAATATCCCTGAAGAATTCAGTGTACCTGAAGGTCGTGAAAAACCCTGGGGAACAGGTCACGCCATGCTGATGGCCAAAGATGCTATCAACGAACCTTTTGCCATCATCAATGCAGATGATTTTTATGGCAAAGAAGCTTTTCAAAGTGCAGTGGATTTTATTCAAAACCATCCGGCCGAAAATGAATATGCCATGATCGGATATGCCCTCAAAAACACGCTTTCGGAACATGGAACCGTATCTCGTGGGGTTTGCGAAACTGATGAAAATGGTTATCTCCGTGAAATCACAGAACGAACCAAAATTGGCTGGGAAAATGGAAAAGTATTCTATTACGAAGAAGATAAAAAAACCGAGCTGACAGGCAAAGAGCCAGTGTCTATGAATTTCTGGATTTTTAAACCTTCTTTTTTTAATGAACTGGAAAAAGGCTTCATCAGGTTTCTAAAAGAAAAAGGTTCCGAAATGAAATCGGAATACTATTTCAACGCCTTAGCCGATGAACTTATAAAATCAGGAGAAGCCACTACTAAAGTGATTGACACCGACTCCAAATGGTTTGGAGTAACCTATCAGGAAGACAAGCCCGTAGTGCAGGAAAGCCTCAACCAGCTTATTAACAAAGGTGATTATCCCGAAAAGCTATGGTAATTTAAACTTAACAAATCTTCCCTAACAATGAAAAGTCAAACACTCGACCAGGACCAGCAATGTATTTTATATGTATACTCGTTGTACAGTTCTTACAGCGAAGTAAAATATTTACAATACACTGCCGCCCTGGTTCTTTTTTATTATCTGAAGCAAAACCATATTTTTCCACGATACAAGGATCATCTGCTCATCTACGATTACAAAGATACCAGGCGCTTCCTGTGGGAGGATAAAAAGTTTATGAATGATGTGAATGTCGTCAGAAACCAAGTTTTTTTAAGCAGAGCACGGTTGCGATCACAAAACTATCGCGATATGAATGCGCATCAATGTACCCCTCAAGGATTTGAATACCTCATTCAAAACTCCTTTGCGCAAATGGAAATCGCGAAAAAGATAAAGGCATTACTATCCTGCAGTTGCGGGCGCCTTCACAGCGTTTCCTTAGGAGATGAAACTCCTTTTCTGACTTGTGAACATTGCAGAAAAAAACAGATTCGAATTGATAATTTTCTATTTGACACATCTCAGAAGATCCAACACAATTTCAAACCTGCCTTTTTTTAATCTAACACCAAAAAATGGAGCATCTGCACCTCTCTTCCCCAACCGTTATTTCTTCAGCATGGCTTCCTTTTGGCCGAAGCGATCTTGAAGCGCTCAATCGCTTTGTCGGAGCCCATAAAAGATATGCCGCCCCCACCGAGTTTGGGAGCTCTGGTGAAATTACAGACCTGACTGAAGGAACCATACAAATGGATCAGCATGGAATTTTTTTAATCCCGGTGGATTATGCCCCCACTGACTTTCTAAAAGCATACATCCGGGAAAGAATGGATGATTCGAAGGAATTTGGTCTGAGCATCTATAAAAGTGGCCTTACGGGACTGGGAATACAGCTTGAAGAGGAGGTGTCATCCGAAAATATAAAAATAGCTTCCGGAAAGCTGGCTTATGGTTTTGCCGACTATGTATTTCCGGTGCTTACCGATATGCAAAAATCTCTCGTGGCAGGTATCTACAATGAGAGAGAGATTAAAAATATCCGTAATAAACTTCATACCTACTCTCTAATTATTGGAAAGCAGGAATCACTCGCCTCTTTCAGTGCTGATAAAATATTCCAAAACCATCAGGCTGATATTGAGTTAATGACTGATTGGGTAACTTTTCGCACCACCCTGAACGGCTGCCATATTTTTATTGGGATGGCTGGATGTCTCATCCTTGGCGAACCCGATCAGCAATTAATGCAACAAATCAATTCACTCCTCTTTACGCAGGTTTGCCAAAAAACAACCCAGCGCCTGCACTCTCATT
This sequence comes from Marinilabilia sp. UBA5340, assembly GCA_002411085.1. Taxonomy (GTDB): domain Bacteria; phylum Bacteroidota; class Bacteroidia; order Bacteroidales; family Marinilabiliaceae; genus Marinilabilia. Next base: position 31,487 of record DHQK01000096.1, read on the forward strand.
TATGGTCTCTCCGACGTCAACTTCAGGTTATTCGAAGAGATCTTCAGAAAGGAAGCTATATTGATCTCAAAACCAATCACCAAAAAATATGTCAGATAAACGATATTCTTTCACTGACGGAAGTTTTTGATAACAAACTGAGATATGAAACTTCGGATCTACTCTCGAAGTTTGAATCCAGCAAAAGTGAGGAAAATGAACTGACATCGTACATTTCTGAAAAGTTTCTTCACGAAAAAGAAAAAGCGGAAAACAGAGAAACCACTATCCTTCAGCTGACATCTGAAGTAAGCGTCATCAACGATGAGATGGAAAACAAGCTGGAACTCATCATGACCAAGGACAACATGCAGTTAAACCTGGTT
>DHQK01000096.1:32138-39725 GCA_002411085.1 Marinilabilia sp. UBA5340
TTTGAACAATGGGGGCTGGTAGCTCTGTTTATTGTCCCTTTCACCTTATTTGTACTCATTTATCTTCGAAAAATGATCAAAGAGTACAAGTTCTCCCTTATCAGGCGGAGCAAAGGGAAAAAGACAAAATAACCATCAATAACTCTTCTCCTGAGCTGGTTTTCTACTAGTTACATCCTCCAGCACCATATAAAGACAGGGAACAATTACCAGGATAATAGCAGTGGCAAACAGGATTCCGAACCCCAATGAAATAGCCATTGGAATAAGATGATATGCCTGTTTGGATGTTTCCAGTATTATCGGGGTCAATCCACCAAACGTGGTGAAAGTTGTTAGAATGATCGGACGGAAACGTCTTACACCTGCTTCGTGAATTGCTTCAAAGGCACTCACTCCTACCCGCTTACGGTTGGCATAATCGACCATAATCAAAGAGTCGTTCACTACCACCCCTGAAAGGGCAATAATTCCCATAAGACTTACCAGTGACAGATCATGCCCCAGAAGAATGTGTCCGATGACCGCTCCCACAATTCCAAAAGGGATGGCAAACATGACGATCAATGGCTGCACGTAATTGTTAAACGCTACCGCCAGCAAGGCATAAATAATCAACATTGCCATGGAGAAACCGCCCCACAGCACTTGTGTCGATTCACGCATGTCGGCTTGACTGCCTTCAAAGCTCCAGGTTATGCCGGGATAGTCGGCACCCAAACGTGGCAACACCTCGGCATTGAGTGATTTCATCACCTGTGAAACAGCGCTTTTGGGTTCCACATCCATGCCCACAGAAACAACCCGTCTTCCATCCCTTCGGTTGATACTGGTAAAGGCTTCTCCTTCTTTCAGACTGACCACATCCAGCAACGGAACTTCAACACCTTCTGGAGTACGAATAAGAAAATCTTCCAGATGATGAATATCCGCCCTTTGATGATAAGGAAGCTTCACACGCATTTCCACCTCATTGGTTCCTCTCAACTGTCGCATGGCCAGAGAACCATAAAAAGCAGCACGAATCTGGCGCCCCACTTCAGTAGGTGTCAATCCCAGTCGTCGTCCTTCCGGCAACAATCTGAAATCGAACTGCATTTTACCGGCATTGTAGTTGTCATTCACATCGCGTGTTACTTCAAAAGCTTCTGCTTCTTCCAGAAATGCCATACTAGCCTGTTCCAACACATCAATATTGGAGTGGCTCAAATCCACACTGATATCCTGTGCCCAGCCACCAGGTCCCCGCTCGGCCTCAAAAGTAATCTGATCCACCCCTTCGATATCACCGATTTCATCGCGCCACAAAGCAATTACCTCTGCTGCCGACATATCACGCTCGTCCGGGTCTTTCATTACAATCTCTACGTCGATGAAGCTTTGACCACGCACATTGGTTTTTATCCCTTCAGCCACCTCATAGAGATTGTGCTCGTCGAACATTTGCCGGGTGGAACGCGTAATATCCCTTGCGACTTTTGCGGCCTGTTTGGGTGTTGTTCCCACCGGAAGACTAACACCTGCCTCAATTTCATCGGCCGCCACTTCGGGCATCATAATAATCCCCATGTGATCACTGTAGGCATACCCTCCTACTACCACAAAAAGTCCGATGGCAATACTGAGTGTAATGTAACGGTGTTTCAAAGCCTTATCAAGAAAAGGTGTATAACGGTTTTCCACAAAACGCTCGAAGCGATGACCGAAAGCATCTCTGACCTTTTCAATATATTGTCCCGCTTTCCACCGCGATTTCTCCGTTGGATGAGCCAGATGGGCCGGAAGAATAAGCAATGCTTCAAACAACGATATGGCAAGAACAGTGATCACCACTGCCGGAAGAGGCCACCAGAACTTACCGGTTTCGCCAGGCATAAACAGAAGCGGAATAAAAGCGATGATATTGGTAAGAATACTAAAAACCACGGGCCGGGCAATCTCCTTACTTCCTTTGATGGCGGCCTCCAGAAATCCCATGCCCCGCTGCCGGTATTCATACACATTTTCGCCCACCACAATGGCATCATCCACCACAATCCCCAGGGCAACCAAAAATCCAAACATGGAAATCATATTGATGCTGATACCGATCATGGGTAAAAAGGCTATACCTCCAATAAAAGAGATGGTCATCCCCATCATCACCCAAAAAGAGAGCCGGTATTCAAGAAAAAGTGATAAAATCAGCAAAACAATCACCACTGCCATAAGGCCGTTTTCGGTCAATAATGACAAGCGTTCACGGTAATCTTCAGCCCGGTTACTGTCGATCCGGTATTGCACACCCGGCGGCAATGTCTCTTCAAAACCGGCCAGTTCGTCCTCCACCACTCTCGCAATTTCCAGAGGTGACTGATCACCTATCCGGTAAATCTGCAAATCCACCGTGGGCTGCTCATTAAACTCACCGTGAAATCCGGTCTCCTCAAAGCCATCGGTCACTTCGGCAATATCTCCCAGTGTCACAGCTCCTCCATATTGAGAAGGGATAATCTCTATTTTTTCAAACTCACGCGCCCACTGTTTCCGCTCTTTCATCCTCAGGAGTATTTCTCCACTCCCTGTTTCCAGGGCTCCGGCAGGAATGTCTTCGCTGGAACGTGCAATAATATCAGCCACCTCATCGAGCGTCAATCCGTATTCCCGCAAGCGGTATCGGGGAATTTCCACATGTGTAAACATATCCGGAACATTGCCGATCTCCACCTGGGTGAGCTCATCATTGGTCAACAACCTGTCCCGCAGCCGCTCGGCCAGGTTTCTCAGCGTCCATATATCCACATCCCCATAGATACCAATCTCCATCACATCCCGCTGACGTGACTGTAAGCGAACTTCAGGTTCTTCAATATCATCGGGGAATGTACGAATGCGATTTACAGCCTGTTCAATATCCTGAAAAGCCTTCATTCGCTCGGTTCCGGGCACCAGCTCAATAGAAACGCGTCCGGATCCCTCATAAGCCGTGGAAGTAATCTCTTTAATGCCTTGCACGCCTCGTATAGCTTCCTCCACAGGCATCAATATACCAAACTCTACTTCGGCAGGGGCAGCACCCGGGTAAGCCACACTCACTTCCACAATATCCAACTGAAACTGGGGAAAAACCTCTTTCTGAATGGTTGACATCGTCCAGAGCCCGCCTCCAAGAAGTACGATCATCAGCAAATTGGCCGCCACTGAATTTCGCGCCATATAGGCAATCAGCCCTTTTCCTCCTGTATATTTTTCTGATGTATTTTTTGGCATCTGTATCAAATCTGATTATTCTTAAAAATCACTATTCAGTCTCTTCGTCAACCCTTAGTGGAGCATCTTCCACGACTGTGGCCAGATTGGTGGTAACCACACGATCTCCGTCCTCCAGTCCGCTTTTTATGTAGACATTCACGGCATCCGTCAGCTCTACATCCACCTTCCTTATTTTCAACTTCTCATCTTCCATCACCCAAACCGCATTCTGATTTCGCAGATAATCGCGACTCAATCTGACAACATCATCAATTCCCCGGCCTTCAATTTCAATTTCCACAAATGAACCAAGCAACAACTCCGGCAAATACTCCTGACTTTCTTTAATTCCTAATGGGTCAGGCACGGAAATCATCACCTTTACCAAACGGGTCGATTCTTCCAGTTCTCCCACCATCTTTTCCAATGTTCCGGTTCGGTAAAGTTCAGTCCCCCAGGCGGATCGATTAAAGATTTTCACCTCAGCACCACTCGTCAGACCATCTTCTTCAGAAAAAGCCAGCCACCGAAGCCGGGACTGAGGGACTGCAGCTACAACCCAGTAATTCTCCGTCCCTACCAATCGTCCCATCACCTGTCCCGGTGACACTAAAGAACCAACATCCACATTGCGTTGCAGAATCAATGCATCAAAAGGAGCAATCACACTGGTTCGCTGCAGATCAAGCGAAGCCTGATCCAGTGCCGATTCAGCAGCCATTACAGCAGCCTCTGCAGTTTTAAGCTGGGGCTCCCGAAGAACAAGTGCCTTTCGTTCTTCAGACAGCGTCACCTCCGATTGTTCAAAATCCCTTCTGGCCACGTCCTGACGCCCTTGTTCCAGGGCCAGGTTGGCACGTGCTTCCTCCAGATCACTCTTTCTTAACGAGAAGGTATTCTGATAATCAGCATCATCAATCTTCAACAAAAAAGATCCTTCATTTACAGATTGACCCGGATTAAAAACATCGGCTCTTCGCACAATTTCGCCACTCACCCTCGGACTCAGAATTATTTCACGAACAGGCTCCACGGTCCCGGTAGTCCGGATAACAGGCCGGTAACTTCCCCGCTCCACAGGGATTACGTCCACCAGCATAGCTGTTTCGCGTGTAGCACTCTCTCTTTGGGCTGTAGGTTCGGTAAGAAATACCACAACGACCAAAACAGCGGCTGCTAAAAGAATCAATCCTGATATTATAAATGTCTTCTTTTTGTTCATCTTTATCCTGTTTAATCAAATTATCGGGTTTATTGTTTGCCAGGTTTTGGATCATCTTCATCGCGAAAACCAGAATCAAAACCACCGGCCAGTGCCTGATAAAGATCAATTCTGTATCTTAACAGATTGAGCGTTTCCGACAAATATTGCCTTCTCAGACTCTGCTGCGCATTGATCGCATCAAGTACATCCAGATAGTTTCCCACCCCACTGAAATATGCAGACCGCACCTGATTTGTTGTACCTCTGGCAAGTTCATACTGCTTTTCAATACTCTGAAGTCTTCTTTGTTGCTGTTTCTCCCTTATCAAAGCATCTTCCACATCCTGAAACGCAGAAAGAACAGCCTGCCCATATTCATAGATCCGCTGATTCCTCACCGCTTCTGCCTGGTCTTTTTCTGCCTGCAGACGATTGCCATAAAAAACAGGAGCCAACACATTGCCTGCTAAAGAACGCACCCAGTTATCAAATAGGTCTTCTGCATTGGGAGCATCGGTAGATAGAGAAGCAGAAATCGAAATCCTGGGAAAAAGATTACTGATGGATGAAGCAAGATCCTGATCGGATGCTTTGAGAGAAGCCAGTGACCTTTGAATATCCGGACGACGATGGATAAGTTCTGCAGGCAATCCGGTATCTGGAAGTGGAGGCAGTTCAGGAAAAGTCATACTATCCGAGCTAACAATTTTCTGCTTTTGAGGTTGCTCACCAAGCAAAACAGACAAGCTGTTTTGTACAACCTGCAGCCTGGTTTCAGCAACAATTTCCTGCTCTCTGGTGGATTCCATCAGCTGCTGTTGTCGTAAAACATCTGCCAGATTGCCCTGACCATTCTGATAACGGGACTGAAGTAACTCCAGCATTCTCTCATTCGTCTGTCGCTGTTCCCGGGCAAGCAAAACCTGCTGCCAGGCTTCCAAAAGATCAAACCATCCCCTTACCACCTGTCCTGAAAGCAGCAAAGCAGTCGCCTGAAAATCATAAAATGAAGCTTGTTGCCGAAAACTTTGCGCCCTTGCTTCCGAACGGATCTTCCCCCACAAATCCAACTCATAACTGGCCGAAAGTCCCAGTTCAAAACGCTCTGATTGCCCGCTGACATCAGAATCGACAGCTTGTCCGCTACCTGATGCATCTATTTGCGGGAAAAAAGACGACTGCGCCTGTCTTTCCAACGCTTCTGCCTCACGCAAGCGATACCAGGCAGTCTGCAGGTCATAATTGGCATTGAGCGCACTATCAACCAACCCATTAAGATTTTTATCATCAAAGACCTCCCACCAACGACCAGGAATTTCCATCTCCCCTGAATGCGAGAAATCCTCCAACGATTCATCAGGAAAAAGAACTTGGGATGTTTCCCGGGAACAACCGACGGAAAGCAACAATAGAACAATAAAAGTTGTAAAATATCTGGTATGCTCCATGTTAATACAAATGAATATTTACAAAATCGCAGAACCTGATCAGCCAATAAAAAACAACTGTCAACAAATGCAACTATTTAAATATTAAACCATGATCAACAGGATAAAGTTTAACTAAAGAAAAAATAGCTATAAAGGGGGGTGGGTATTCAGATCCCTGAATTATTAAATAATAACCGCTCTCGTTCCATAAATTGTCTTGCCTGTCACATAAAACTCATATTAATTAACATCCAGGTTTAGTTTCATCTTACAATATAACATATTTCAAAAACCTTCATTTTAATTAACATAGATTGGCTAAATACAGGATAATCAGCAGGTAAAATGAAAATATCTTTGCAGTGTGAACTGGAAGTAACCAAATGAATTTTCATATTGCACCAATTAATCCGGTATACCTAACGAGTTTTTACACCCCCCCCATTACACCAGCCTTCCCAATTACTTTTGATCCATTTACGTAAATAGAATAACAATGAATGAATTATTGAAAGAGGCCCTAACCAGTCTTATTGTGATCCCCGTTGCAATAGGAATTTTACGCCTCATCTTCGGCCGTTCGATAATGTTCAGGATCAGCCTTCCGCTCGTAATCCTCATGATTTTCATTGCCTTTATTTCATCCATTGAAAGCATGATGGGTAAGACAATGGCTGCAATGGTAACCCCGGTGAATGTCGTTTTAGGAACTATCGTATTCTGGAATATTAACCGGACTCTTCGAAAGCCATTAGAAACGGCGATTAATCAACTCAATGAATTAGCAGAAGGGGATCTGGACATCAAGATTGACCAGACAAAGAGACAAGATGAATTGGGGAGAATGAACAACTCCATATTCCACCTCTCATCCAACCTGAAAAGAATTATCAGTCAAATAGATCGAAATGCCTCCGGTTTACTCGCCGCCAGTCATCAGTTAAGCAGTTCTTCAGAACAGCTATCGCAGGGAGCAACAGAACAGGCCAGTTCTGTAGAAGAAGTCTCCTCCACAATGCAGGAAATATCTGCCAATATTGAGCAAAACTCTTTCAATTCATCTAAAACAGAGAAAATATCCACTGAAGCAGCTATGCGTATACAAGAAGTGGAAAGCAGGGCAAAAGAATCAATGAAAGCAAGTGCCGAGATTGCAGAGAAAATATCGATCATTAATGACATTGCCTTTCAAACGAACATTCTGGCACTTAATGCATCGGTAGAAGCTTCCAACGCAGGAGAACATGGTAAAGGTTTTTCGGTTGTGGCATCAGAAGTAAGAAAGCTGGCTGAGAGGACAAAACTTGCAGCAACTGAAATTGCCAAACTCAGCCAACAAAGCCTTGAACTCACCAATGAAGCTGGTGCTCTACTGGGGGATACCATTCCACAAATCAGACAATCTACCCAAATGATTCAGGAAATAAATGCGGCAGGATCAGAACAAAGTTCAGGGGTTGCTCAGGTTACCGGAGCCATGCAGCAATTCAATGACATCTCGCAACAAAATGCAGCTTCAAGTGAAGAACTGTCATCCAGTGCAGAAGAACTTGCGAACCAGGCGGAACAATTAAAAGAGATCATTGCCTTCTTTAAATCTGAAATTCTGGAAGCACCTCAGCAATAGCTGAGCCGATGGGCGGATTTGAACCGCCGACCTGCTGTTTACGAAACAGCCGCTCTAACCAACTGAGCTACACCGGCAAGAAGGTTAAGGCTGAG
>DHQK01000096.1:39931-50004 GCA_002411085.1 Marinilabilia sp. UBA5340
AGGTTAAGGCTGAGAAATGAGTTAAAATCAATCCTCTTTATCTTAACCTCAACCTTAGCCTGTAATCAAAGATACATCTATTCGATTTCCTTTGCAGCATTGTTTTTCAAATAATATTTACACCACATTTTCAGACCACATTTTTCACATTTGGGTTTCCGGGCCAGACAAACATAGCGTCCATGCAGTATAAGCCAATGATGGGCAATGGGAAGCAATTCTTCCGGCAAATATTTGACCAGTTGCAGCTCAGCATCCAACGGGCTTTTGGCTTTTACCGTCAACCCGATTCTTTCGGAAACCCTGAAAACATGGGTATCAACAGCCATTGCAGGTTTCTTGTAAACCACAGAGGCAATTACATTAGCTGTTTTGCGTCCAACTCCGGGCAACTTCTGAAGTTCTTTTACATCGTCGGGCACAACCCCGCCAAAATCATCCCGTAACATACGGGCCATACCCACCAGATGTTTACTCTTATTGTTTGGATAACTGCAACTTCTGATTACTTCAAATACCTCCTCTTGTGTAGCTTCGGCCAACTCATTCTCGGTAGGCCATTGCTCAAACACCGATGGGGTAATCATATTCACCCTTTTGTCGGTACATTGAGCCGACAAAATAACGGCAACCAGAAGCTCAAATGGATTGGAGTAATGAAGTTCGGTTTCGGCAACAGGCATATTTTCCTGAAACCAGGCGATAACATTTTTATAACGTTCTTCTCTTTTCACAATAGATCAATAGTTTTAAGATTTAAATATTGTCCGTCCATAAAGTACTACTTGCGGCGTTACGCTTGCTGCCAAAATACTCATCCCGAAGTGTCGGGACTGCGCTTTTGGCAGCTTCGTAAACCCCCGAAAAAACAAAATCGGGGCAGGCTTTGCAATTGGCACTTTCTGATCAGACACATGACTAAAAACCGACTTTACTTAATTTAAAGACAGGCTCTAAATAACTAAAGGCAGAAGGCAGAAGAAAAATAGTTAAAAGCCATCTTTCAACATCCTGGAGAAGAGGCTCCTACTTATAAAGCAAAGCGATAACTCAGTCCAAAGCCGGCAGACCAGTCAACAGCTCGTTCATTCAACCCAAAGCCGGTATAGCCATCCACTTGAAAATCGGAATTCAACAACCATGTTAAGCCCGCATTGCCATTATGCACAGGACCTGAATCTTCAGCCAGAAGGCCAAAAACCTCCACAAATCCACCTATTGAGGTGGTAACAGGAACACCCAATGCCATTGAATACGGAAATGCTGCACCCTGGGCACTTCCATCAAAAGCAACACCAATATTTGCACCCAATCCAAGGTCTCCAAGCTCCCAGGCCATTGCTCCCAGAATACCGCTCTGCCATGCTTCCGGCTGAAATACAGATGAACCGGTAAAATCAGGCACCAGTGTATTTAAAACAGCCATTTCAGGAAGTAAGCCAGATTGCTCAAACAATTCATACTTAAAGCCAAACGACAAAGGCTCAAATCCTGATTCAGTATTGCCCGCAACTGAAAAAGAGGAATAACCAAAGCCGAACCGAAACTCCATTGCATCCTTCAAGCCAAAGCGCAGCAATGTCGAATTAAAATTCCTGTAAATTGACTTTATTGCATTTATCTCAACACTTTCGTAATGGAAGCCCGATTCAACCTGCATCATTCCCGGCTCTACGGAGATTGTTGACTCCGTCATGTCAGGGCGGTCAGTCACCAAAGGTATCTTTTCCTGAGACTTACCAGTTGTAGCAAATATTAATCCTATGAAGATCAGTAGTAATCTCATATTCTCCATAATTAAATAAACATTAAAAGACTAACAGCCATAACGCCCATCCCGGCAATTAGCCCGTAAATAGACAAATGGTGTTCCCCATATTCCTGAGCTGCAGGCAATAGCTCATCAATACTGATAAAAACCATAATCCCGGCCACCGCAGCAAACACAATTCCAAAAACTAAAGGGCTCATAAACTGTATCAGCAACAGGTACCCGATAATGGCTCCAATCGGCTCGGACAAGCCGGACAAAAAACTCAATGTAAAAGCTTTTTTCTTGTCGCCGGTTGCATAAAAGACGGGTACTGAAACAGCAATACCTTCCGGGATATTGTGTATTGCAATAGCAACGGCAATGGCAATACCCAGATTAGGATCGTTCATGGCCGCCGTAAAAGTCGCCAGTCCTTCGGGGAAATTGTGTATCCCAATGGCCAGCGCAGTGAATCCGCCCATACGCATCAGACGACGATCTTTATTTTGTTTTTGTTGTTTTTCATCCATATTCTCAATCATCTCCATTTCATGAGGGTTTTCTCCTTTAGGGATAAAACGGTCAATGAGTGCAATAAAAACGATCCCCAGAAAAAAGGCCCCTACGGTCAACCAGGTTCCCGGTTCATTTCCTATTGCCTCTGTCAGAGAATCTTTAGCTTTCACAAAAATCTCCACAAATGAGACATAGATCATAACTCCGGCAGAGAACCCCAGACTAATGGACAAAAAACGCGTATTGGTTCTTTTAGCGAAAAAAGCCATCGCACTGCCAATCCCTGTAGATAAACCAGCAAATAGAGTTAGCCCAAAGGCCAGCCATAAACTATTCCATTCCATATTATTCCTTTAATTTTTTTTTACACAAAAAATATTCTCCGCCAGTTTTCCTGATATTAGCACTTCCCTGCCATCCGAAAACCGAACCTCTAAACTTCCATCAAAATCAAATATCTTCAAGACCTTTAATGTCATTCCACTTTCCAACCCAAAACGATCATACATTTCGGAAGTTTCTGAATTCCTGTAGCGCAGCTTTTTAACTACCCATTCCTCGTTTTCACCAACATCTGTTAATACCTTTACGCCCTTCTCGGAAGGAATTTCACCTCCATTCCCGGGAATGGGATCACCATGTGGATCAAAATCCGGATTTCCCAAAAAATGGCTGATATGTTCAATCAATTCATCCGAAGTATGGTGTTCCAGTTTTTCTGCTTCCTCGTGTACACTCATCAAGTCCATTCCCAGCACCTGATGCAAAAAAAGCTCCCACAAACGATGCTTGCGAATTACTTTTAACGCCAGTTTTTGCCCTTGCTTTGAAAGCACAAGCGCTTGATAAGGCCGGTAATCCAACCACCCCTTTTTACCCAGCTTTCGGGCCATATCGGTAACGGCGGCACCGGAAACCCCAAGACGTTCAGCAAGAACACTACTGGTAACCGGATTGGGAGACTCCTGAGTGAGCAGGAAAACATTTTTCAAAAAATTATCAACTGAAACCGACATTTATTAAAGTTATTTAAAAACAAAATTAAGCAACCTTAAAACAAAAAGCAAACACACTTCAAAATTGTTCACAAATCCTTAACAAACCTTTCAGTGCCATCTTTTGTTTTTACCATAGAAAAGCAGCATTTTTACAAAGCCAAATATGCCCTGCAACAAAAAAGAACACGTAAATTGGCAAAAAATCAATCCATAAATTTACCCGTTGGAAAAACAAGTATTATTAACATAAATCAATTAAGATGAAATCAAATATGATAACATTGCTGTTGATCTTTTTAGCAACAGTTGGAGTAACAGCTCAGGAAGATTACAAAGAAAAGAGAGATATAAAGGAAACATACATCAACAATGAGTTCCATGAGGTTCAGAAGGTTTCATCAGCGAATTTTGAGACAGGTCAGAAACCCAAAAATATCATTCTAATGATTGGAGACGGCATGGGCACGGCTCAACTGTTTGCAACTTATACAGCCAACGGGGGTACATTAAACATCACCAACATGCCTTTTTCGGGATTCGTCACTACGCAAAGCGCTGATGATTACACCACAGATTCTGCAGCAGGTGGAACAGCTTTATCAACAGGACAAAGAACATACAATGGAGCCATTGCAATAGACGTCAACAAAAAGCCGATCCCCACAATTCTGGAAATTGCAGAAAAATACGGAAAGGCCACCGGACTTGTATCTTCATCAGCCATCACTCATGCCACACCGGCCTCATTTATTGCACACAACGAATCAAGAAACAACTACGAAGCAATTGCCGCAGACTTTCTGAAAACCGATATTGATATTTTTATTGGTGGTGGCAAGGAGTTCTTCGAAAAACGCGAAGACGGAAGAAATTTACTTGAGGAGCTGAAAGCAAAAAACTATCAGATCTTTGATTCCATCAGCGAAGCACATGGTTCAGAAGAACCACCATTGGCTATACTGACTGCCCCCAAACACAATTCAACCTGGCCCGAACGGGGGGAGTTGATTCCACAAGGAACAGCAAAAGCGATCAACGTACTCAGGCAGGACAAGGACGGTTTTTTCCTTATGGTAGAAGGATCCCAGATTGATTGGGGTGGTCATGCAAACAACACGGCGTATATCGTAAAAGAAGCGCTGGATTTTGATAAAGCCGTGGGGGTAGCTTTACAAATGGCAGCCAAAGACAATGAAACCTTAATCATCGTAACAGCGGATCACGAAACCGGAGGAATGTCTATTGACGGCGGCAATTTCGAGAAAGGAGAGGTTCATGCCAAATATACTACCGGAGGACACTCAGCTGTCATGGTACCTGTATTTGCTTATGGACCGGGGGCTGAGCACTTCACAGGAGTAATGAGAAATACCGACATTTTCCATAAAATGATGACTCTGTTTGAATTTCAGAAGTAGTATTACTTTGGTCTATACTTCATCGAAACAATCGATTTGATAGTGAACTTTTGTTCGCATACATTTGTTTCATCAATTACTTACAAAAGTTATTCAAAAACCCATAAAAGTAAAACGATGGAAAATCAAGAAGTACAACAAGAAGTTTATTCAATGCCCCGTATTGGGGATCAGGCACCTGATTTCACAGCCACTACCACCAAGGGCCAGATTACTCTTTCAGACTTCGCCAAAGACAAGTGGATTGTGTTTTTCTCACATCCTGCCGACTTTACCCCGGTGTGTACTACCGAAATGAGCGGTTTTGCACTACGCAAAAAAGAATTTGACGATCTGAATACCGAATTACTTGGTTTGAGCATTGACAGTATTCACGCCCACCTGGGATGGGTATCCAATGTGAAAGAAAAAACCGATGTTTATTTCGATTTCCCAATTATTGCCGATCTGGATATGTCAGTATCGAAAAAGTATGGCATGCTGCAACCCAATGAAGCCGAGACTGCAGCTGTCCGAGCTGTTTTCTTTATCGATCCTAAAAAGAAGATTCGCCTCGTTATGTATTATCCACTAAACGTAGGACGTAACATGGACGAAATCCTGAGAGCATTGAAGGCACTTCAGGTTTCCGATCAGCACAAAGTAGCCCTTCCACTTGACTGGAAACCCGGCGACCAAGTGATTGTTCCCCCTCCCAAAACGCTGGAAGAGATGGACAAGCGCAATAAGGAAACCGGAATTGATCGGATTGACTTTTACCTGTCCAAAAAAGACCTGAAAGTCTGACAAAAAAAATACCATGACATCATAGCCAATTTTTAAATTCCATAACCGGGGCAATAATCTTGCTCCGGTTTTTTTATTTTTACCTGCATTAAACGATAAACGAATATTTTCATCCAATATAAAAATCAACAAACAATACAATTATGAAAAATCTAAAACTATTCTTGCTTTTGACCTTCATCGGAATTGCCGGCATTACAAATGGTCAAAACATCGATCTACCGGCTCCCGACAAATCCGGAGGTATACCGCTGATGCAGGCACTAAATGAAAGAAGCAGCAGCCGCGAATTCAGCTCGCGGGAATTAAGCAAACAGCAACTTTCGAATCTTTGCTGGGCTGCCTGGGGCTACAACCGTAAGGATATAAAAAAGAGAACAGCACCCTCCTCCATGAACAAACAGGAGATGGAATTGTACGTGGTGCTTCAGGAAGGAGCTTATTTATACAATGCTGAAGATCACAAATTAGAATTGATTAAAGAAGGAGATCTCAGAGCTTTTTGCGGAAAACAGGATTTTGTAGCTCAGGCACCGGTCAACTTTATTTATGTGGCAAACATGAAAAAAGCAGATGTTGACGATCCTAAAAACATTACTCCAGAACACATCGCAACTTCACATGCCAATACAGGTTTCATTGCACAAAACACCTATCTGGCATGTGCATCCGAAGGGCTTGTTTGCGTGGTAAGGGCATGGATTGACAAGGAAGCCCTTGAACAAAAAATGGGGCTATCACCATTGCACAAAGTCATTTTGGGACACACTATTGGCTATTCAAAATAAGAAAATGATAAACCGATATTAAATAAGGACTGAAAAAAATGGAGGGAAGCAATATTCATTCTCTCCATTTTTTGATTTTCATAATTTGCTTGGGGCACTACAGAAGTGGCTCCTTTTTGTTTACAAACAAAAGCTGAGATAACTAAAGACAGTCGATGAATTTCCGTTAAAGAGAGCCCTTCAAGCATCCTCATTGTCAATACAGATGTAAAAGAGCCTCCTGCTCCATCCTTATCCTGTCCAACAGCGCTTACAACAAGAGCTTCAGTTCCCAATAGCTGAATGTGCCAGGCATAATTTGCGAGGGTTCCTCCCAGCTTTTTGACTTCAGGCAACAAATCCCAAAATATTTTCCCAATTCCAACAACTTACTTGTTCTCATATCAAGGTACCTTCAATTTTGCAATACTGAACCGTTTCCCACTAATCCGGGAAAAACCTGCACCAATCCTTCCAGCATGAACTGAAAAGCAATGGCCGTAACCATGATGCCAAAAATCCGGGTAAAAATAGTAAACACAATATCATCCACCCTCTTTTCCAAATAAAGAGAATTGAGGAATACAATAAACAAAGCAAGAAACGCAATAAAAACAATCGCAGGCAAAAGCACCAAGTCCAGGGTAGTAGTGGCTTTGGTTCCAAAAACAATAACGGTAGTAATGGATCCAGGACCCGCCAGGGCAGGAATTCCTATGGGGACTACTATTTTTTTGAATCGTTGTTTTGCAATAGACATGTTTGTCGTCCCATTTTCTTTACGATCGGTTAACTGAGAAGCAGTTCCTCTAACCATAGAAATGCCAGTATTTAACAACAAGGCACCTCCCGCAACCTTAAATATCTCCAGATCAATGGAAAAAAACTCCAAAATGTATCGACCTGAAAATAAAAAAATCAAAAGAATAACATAAGAGGTCAAAACCACCAGAAAAGCCACTCTATTCCTGATAGCACTTGCCTGGTCATTGGTAAGTTGACTCCAAACAGGCCAGATTCCGATCGGATTAACAATAGCCATCATTGCAGCCAGAAAATTTAGGTATAGATGAGTATTCATTATTATTAATGCGTCTTTTTAGCTTCTATACTGATTTCTTAAAAACAGAAAAGGCGCAGTGATAAATTCTCCTGCGCCTTTAATCAATATTTCTTTGCAACTTATTTAAGCACAACAACAGCTGCCGGATCCACACACTGAAAAGTGAAAGATTCGGTAAAATAAAGCTGTACCGTTTTTTGGTTATGCGACTCATAGCCGATGGAGATGTCCTGGCCGATTACCATTTCGAAATCTCCTCCTCGCTCAGACACAACATAAGCCTCCCCGATGTATGGGGCCATAATAATAGAACCTCCAAGAAGGCTCTCTACTCTTTTACGTAAAGGATATCCCTGACCCGATGAATTGAATCGCTGCCATTGTTCTGTATTGAGAACCAAAGAATAAGGACCTTCAACGGACGCAGCTTTCAGTTTAGCTATAGCTTCCGAAATGACACCAATTATTTCGTTATCATCCGCCGGAAGCGTTAAAGCATCATGCTCGGAGCAATCTTTAATACCTTTAATATTCCCGGACTTGAATCCATTATAGATTGCATCTTCTTCAAAGCGGGCAAGCTTACGTGCTGCCTCTTCCATATTGTCCAGGTCAATATCCCTTGCACCCCGGGCGATGTTGTCAAGTTCCCATATATTGAGTTCAAAGGGGACACGGGTTTCAATCAAAGGCAAAACCTGATGAACGCCATATTGCACATCTCCATTTTGACCTTCAGGAACCTCAACCCGTCCCAGAGAAAGGGCAGGGAAATCCCAACCTTTGGGACCTTCCACATCTACAAATTTTCTGGCAGAAAGCACAGACGTGAGCACTTCTGTAGCACTATCGTTAATTTCCTCCCATGCTTTATCGCATATAGGAGCCATTGATTTTCTTAAAATATCCATAGTTTTTCTCCTATTTTTGAATTTTACCAATACCTAATGAATCAGAATTTCCGGCAGCCCCTCCACCTTCTTCACCTTCCTCTAGTTCGGTAATATCACCTTCGGTAAAGAGGTAAGTGCGCAACTCTTCGTCCCAACCTGGCATATTACGACGCAGCCACTCAATGGTCATGCAGGCATGCTCTATTTCCTCGTCACGGTTGTGTGCCAGAATCTTCTTCAATGATTCATCATCAGTAAGGTCAACTCGTTGATGATACCAGTCGACAGCCTCAATTTCCTCTTTCAAACTATTCAACGCTCTGGAAAAATTCCGCGCTTCCTGCGACAGTTCCTCTGCCGGTTCATGATAATTTGACATAGTTTTCGTGATTTAATTATTAATATTTTTTCGGATTATCTGTCCTGTTTCATTCAAATATAAGAAAATTGAACAAGAATCAAGAACATTCAGGGGTTTTAACACATCTAAACACCCACTTCAAGCAGCTATCTGACATGTTTTAAGAGGATAAAAAAACACCCGTTTCATCATGGGACAAATACGGGTGTTTATTATAAAATATCAAGTTTCACCTGATTTTCTTTATCAAAACTGGATTATTCATAAATTATCTATTGCAATATTCAACACCCTTCTAAATTCAAGCGTCCTCAATAAACTTTATTTGAAAATAGCTCAATATTCCTTTCATCAATTTTCTTTGAAGCTACCTGAATTTATTGGAATTTAAACACCTTATAACGAAAACTCATGAATAAACCAGGCTATACTGCATGAGGCATTTATAAATATCAGTGAAATTCCTGATGGAATTATGAACTCATACAAAACTTATTGTGACTGAAGATATAAATTGATAGCAGATACCGTCTGAGGCGAAATAAGGAAAAATCCAGAAAAAGGATTATATCCTGTTTTTTCACAGGATACCATCAAATACTGCTGTCCTTCATCATAAACCTGCACTTGTATCGAATAGACTCCACTGGCATCAGAGATAGTCTGGCCACCATTCAATGTAGAAACAGTAGCTCCCGCCACAGGAGATGATTGTTCATTCATTATTTTACCGTACAATGTATAGGAAATCCCTGACGATGGAGGTGCCATAGACATATTGCTACTGGTCAGTTGACCGGAAGAAATTTCAGCTTCCATAAAGCGAGGCATATATCCATCCATTTCAGCCACCATAACAGAACTTCCGGTTTCTTCAACCTCCATCAGATAGTAACCATTGGAATCAGTAAAAGTAGTAGTACTGCCACAGGAAACTTTAACACCTTCGATGGGATTATTGTCGGCTGATTGAGTAATCTTTCCCCCAACGCCGGTCGTGCCATCTGCAATCCCTTTAAACTTCACTCCTGAAACATTCTCCCCCAATACAGGAATCAACTGTTGGCCGGGAATAAACTGCATCCCTTGTAATCTGGCAGAGATCAGGTAAACTTCATCTGGAATAAATTCAAATTCAAAGCTCCCGTCTACACCTGAAATTGAAGACGCCACTATGGCTCCAAACTTATTTTTACACAACACCTTAACCCCTCCAACACCATCTCCTTTCACATCAATAATATTACCAGAGACACGGTTTCCAAGTTCCAGCAATGAAAAATCGACCTGCACCTGTTCTAGGCTTTCGAGGGAAACCGCTTTTTCTACTATCTCAAAATTTTCATTAAGTGTAAATACTTTATCTGCTGTTACGGGAACCTGCATTTCATAATACCCCTCCTGATTGGTATAAACAATATTGGTTCCTGCCCCATACGACAGGGCTATATCCGCCAAAGGCTCTTCGGTTTCAACATCTTTCACATAACCATAAACAGTTCCGAAATTTAAGCCACT
>DHQK01000016.1 GCA_002411085.1 Marinilabilia sp. UBA5340
GTGATGAGTTTAACGACTCTGAATTAGGTTCTCAATGGGAATGGCTACGTGAAAATCCATCCACTCACAGTCTCTCCAGGAAAGATGGAGCCCTTACCATTACCAGTGAACCGGGCGGCGTTTCGGAAAACACCAACAATGCAAAAAACATTCTGCTACAAAGTGCCAATTCCGACTGGACGATAGAAACAAAACTGGCAGGCTCAAGGATGCCTTCTCAGCCCGAGAATGCAGGAATTATTGTTTACCAGGACGATGAAAATTTCATAAAACTGATGCACAGAGCCGTCATCAAAACCACCCGCGTAAGAGAGCCTCAACCGGGAACGATCGACCTGGTAATGGAAGAGAATGATATTTCCAAATCACTGGTTTCCTTTAAACTCGAAGAGCCTGTCACAGCAAATAATGAACTGATTCTTAAACTAACAAAAAAAGGTAGCATCTACACCGCTTATTATTCTGTGGATAACGGTGAAAGCTATGAAAAACTGGGCACAGCTGACCTCCTGCTCAAAGATATCAGAGCAGGGTTGATGGTGGCAGACGGTATCATCGCCAATTATATGAAAAGTACATTCTGGTTCGATTCTGATACCACCAAGCCGGATACCCCATTTGATGTTTCTTTTGATTACTTCCGTATCGAAAACAGCGGTGCAAACTAGAATATTAACATAAAACAATATTTACCGTGCTACACTTGCCGCCAAAATATTCATCCCGAAACGTCGGGACCCTGTTTTGGCGGCTTCGTTTCCAAGCTCAAATTCTCACCACGAATCACTTATTTTAAAAACATTAGACACAGATAGTATCAAGAAATACAAATCTGTCAATTTTTTCTAACCAATAATCAAGTTTTATTATGAATTACAAAATCAAGTTACTTTTGGCAATATTTCTGACGACAGGCAGCTATTGTTTTGCCCAGTCGGATGAAAAAGTTATCGAAGATTTTGAACCTTCGTCAGTAAACCAACCAGGTCATGAATACCCAATGGTCAACTCGCAGGGCCGCGTGCGAACACAAATATTTGCTCCCGATGCCCAATATGTAAAGCTCGACATTGGTGGTGTAAAATACGATATGGAGAAGGATGAAGAAGGAATGTGGACGGGTGAGTCGGCTCCACAGGATGTGGGTTTCCACTACTACCAACTGAATGTTGACGGAGCATCGGTTCCCGATCCCGGAACATTATTGTACTTTGGTGCTTGCCGCTGGGGAAGTGGCATCGAAATCCCTTCAGACGATCAGGATATGTTTGCAGTAAAGGATGTACCACATGGTCATGTTCACGAAGTTCTTTTCCCCTCCGAAAGCACTAATACATCCCGCAAAGCCTTCATATATACTCCCCCGGGATATGAAAAAGAGACTTCTAAAAGTTATCCTGTTTTGTATCTGCAACACGGTTATTGCGAAAACGAAACATCCTGGCCCAAACAGGGACATGCCAATTTAATTATGGACAACCTCATTGCCGAAGGAAAAGCCAAGCCTTTCATTGTTGTGATGACTTACGGTATGACCAATGAAATTGAATTCGGCGGATTAAGAGATTTCGACATCACTCCTTTTCAAACTGTTTTGGTCGATGAATTAATCCCTTATGTGGATGAAAACTACCGCACACTGGCCAATCAGGAAAACCGCGCTATGGCCGGACTTTCAATGGGATCAATGGAGACAAAAGACATTACCACTAACAAACCGGATGTATTCTCACATATCGGTCTATTTAGCGGCGCCCTTTATGCTCCCGACGAAGTCAAAAACAAAGACAATGTTAAGCTTATTTTTCAAAGTTGTGGAAGCAAGGAACGTCCAGAAGCAGTGCAAAAATCCACCGAAGTATTACAAGAAGCAGGCATCAATGCAGTCTGGTATGTTTCAGAAGGAACCGCCCACGAATTTCACACATGGAGAAGAAGTTTGCATGAATTCGCACAGTTGCTGTTTAAATAATTTTTAAAAGCAATTAACTATGAAATATTTACAAATAGCCACAGTAATCTTTGCCCTGTTTAGCTGCAATATTGCATTTGCCCAAACAGACAAAGTTGTTGAAGATTTCGAACCTTCAGAAGTTAATCAGCAAGGGAAAGAGTATCCTCAAGTAAACTCTGAAGGTCGCGTGCGGGTGCGAATCGAGGCTCCCCAGGCCAACAATGTGCAACTCGATATTGGTGCGGTAAAATATGATCTTACAAAAGATGAAGATGGCGTTTGGATAGGGGAATCAGCTCCCCAGGACGAAGGCTTTCACTATTACCAGCTAAATATCGATGGTGCATCGGTGCCTGACCCCGGCACCAAATATTTCTACGGTGCCAGTCGCTGGGGAAGCGGTATTGAAATTCCGGCCCATGATCAGGAGTTTTATGCTCTAAAGAATGTTCCCCATGGACAGGTTCGTGAATTACAATACTATTCCGATGTACAAGAAAGCATGCGTCGATGCTTTGTTTACACACCCCCCGGATACGAAAAGAACGTTGACAAGCGCTATCCGGTACTTTATCTCCAACATGGCGGGGGTGAAAATGAAACCGGTTGGTCAAATCAGGGAAAAGTCAACCTCATCATGGACAACCTTCTTGCCGAAGGGGAAGTGGAACCTTTTATTATTGTGATGGATAACGGCTCCTGGTACAGACCTCGTGGTGAGCGACCCGCGCCAAGAGACACAACACAAAACGATGAACGTGAGAGATCATGGCCACCAAAAGGATGGGCCGATGGTTTTATGAATGTGTTGCTAAAAGACATTATCCCAATGATCGACAGCAAGTTCCGCACGATTCCTAATCAGGAAAACAGAGCCATGGCAGGACTTTCAATGGGTGGTATGCAAACGCGCATCATCACTTTAAATAATCCTGATGTATTCTCTCATGTGGGAATGTTCAGTGGGGGGAGCATCAGTGTGGAAGATGTTGAAAACGCCCCTGATTTTAAAGAGAATGTGAAACTTGTATTCATCAGCTACGGCAGTAGAGAACTTGAAAATCCAAGAAGAGGCCCCTGGGGTGATCCTAAAGAGAACACCAAAGCACTCAAGGAATATGGCATGAATACCCATTTTTATGTCTCTCCTGAAACAGCGCACGAATGGCAGAGTTGGAGACGCGGATTTTACCAGTTTGCTCCCCTGCTCTTTGATGAGTAGATAATCCACATAAAAATACGATTAAGACTTTTTTTAGACATAACAAAGCAATTGTATTTGTTTAAAAAACGATGCGAGAGCGAAAGGATTCCTGACTTGTTGACTGGTTTTTATTCGCTCTCGTTTCTTTGAATTTTACGATTAAATGCAACAATGGAATTCAATAAAAGTCTCGGTTGTTATCCTGTTTTGCAATGCTGGCAGAGATGAATTCCAGCAGAAAATAAACTCAAACAAATGAAAAAAATCACATCTTGTGCCATTTTTATAGCTTTATCTGTTAGCATGGCAAGCTTTGCCCAAAGCGAAAAGGTTGTTGAAGATTTCAAACCTTCACCCGTCAACCAACAAGGAAAAGAGTATCCCCAGGTCAATTCTGAAGGACGTGTCAGGGTCCGTATTGAAGCTCCCCGGGCCAACAATGTTCAACTGGACATTGGTGCTGTAAAATACGATCTTACAAAAGATGAAGATGGCGTTTGGATGGGAGAATCGGCCCCGCAGGATGAGGGTTTTCATTATTATCAACTCAATATCGACGGTGCCTCCGTACCCGACCCGGGAACCAAATACTATTATGGCGCAGGTCGTTGGGGCAGCGGCATTGAAATTCCAGCCTATGACAAGGAATTCTATGCATTAAAAAAAGTTCCACATGGATTGGTCAGCGAGAATCTTTATTATTCTGACATAACCGAATCCTGGCGACGTTGTTTTGTTTATACACCTCCCGGATATCATCGTGATACCAACAAACGATATCCTGTTCTTTATCTCCAGCATGGTAGTTTTGAAAACGAAACCGGATGGTCAAATCAGGGACATGCCAACCTCATCCTTGATAATCTGATTGCCCAAAGCAAGGCTGTTCCAATGATTATTGTAATGGATAACGGCTATGCATTCAAACCACAGGACGAAGGTGCAACAGGCCGGCCGGCAATGGTATTCGAAGAAGTGATGATGCAGGAAATCATCCCCATGATTGATAAAAAATTCAGGACCATAAGTAACCGCGAACACAGGGCCATTGCCGGCCTCTCAATGGGAGCCAGCCAAACCATGCGCATTGCCATGAACAATCTTGACCATTTTGCATACTATGGTGGCTTCAGCGGCACAGCCAATTATCCCAGTTCCGACGAAATTGATGTGAAAACATTTTTAGACGGTGCCTTTGCAGATGGTAAAAAAGTGGACGAACAACTAAAAGTACTTTGGCTTGGGTTAGGCACAAAAGAGCCTGAACCTTTCCCGGGATCAATAGGAGCTTTCGTTGACATGCTGAAGGAGCAAGGCATACAATACGAGTATTACGAATCGCCCGAAACTGCTCACGAATGGCAAACCTGGAGACGATCGCTACATCAGTATGCTCAGTTGTTATTCAAATAAGAATAAACAATAGTTCGTTAAAAAAAGCCTAAACGCAGAGACGCAATGACGCAAAGCATCTATTATTACAATAGATCGCTAGATTTTTAGATATAAATGACTATTTGTTAAGCAGTAGGCAGAAGGCAGTAGTAATTTCTTTTGAAATCGACATACCTAACGGTCTAACAAAACCATTAAATGAAATTTAATTCCCATAAAATATCATGAGATTATCGAAACCTATAGATAGCTTTGGCATTTCGATTTTGTTTGTGTTTTTTGCCTTTTCATATGGATATGCAGAAGCACAATTGGTCGAAAACTCAATTCCGGCTTCCACCAACATCAATCAAAACCAGTGCCCGTGCATCATGCCCGACAATAGTGTCGTTTTCCGAATAGAAGCCCCTAACGCACATAAAGTTCAGATCGATTTAGGCAGGAAGTATGATATGCAAAAAGATGCGGACGGTCTCTGGACTGTTCAAACCGAACCAATTGAACCCGGTTTTCATTATTACTTTCTGGTGATCGACGATGTACCTGTTGCAGATCCGGCCAGTAAATCATTCTTTGGAACAGGTAAAATGACCAGCGGTATTGACATCCCGGAAAAGGGGGTTGAGTTCTATGAAATCAAGAACGTACCCCACGGTGCCGTCAGCTCAAGAATCTACTACTCAGATGTCACCAATAGCTGGCGAAGGCTTTTGGCCTATACTCCCCCAGGATACGATAAAAACCCGGATCAAAAGTATCCAGTGGTTTATCTACAACACGGAGGCGGCGAAGACGAAACAGGATGGGTGAATCAGGGCAAAACAGACCTGATACTGGATAACCTCATTGCTGAAGGAGAAGCCGAACCGATGATCGTGGTAATGGCCAACGGAAATGTAAGTTCAGGCATGAGAGGATACAGCAGCCAGGCTATGACAAGCTTCAAAAAAGAAATGACAGAAAATATTGTCCCTTTTATTGATGCAAACTACCGCTCCCTTGCCAATGCACAAAACCGTGCTATTTGCGGTCTTTCCATGGGTGGCGGACAATCATTTTATGGAGGACTCGAAAATCTCGATCTCTTCAGTGCGGTTGGGATATTCAGCTCCGGAATCTTTGGAGGTATTCAAACGCCCGCGGGCAGTTCCTTCGATGCCGAAAAAGAAATACCCGGGTTGCTCTCACAATCAGCTAAATTCAACGATAAACTCGAATTGTTTTATATTTCCTGCGGAGAAGGAGATCAACGCATCACACACACTAAAAAGGCTGTTGCCAATATGAGAGATAACGGGCTGGATGTAAAATTCAATTCCTTTCCCGGAGATCATGAATGGCAGGTTTGGAGAAAATCACTTCACGATTTTGTATCGCAGGTATTTGAATAAACTTATTTTTAGAACATCATCAACGAACTTAAATTTAAAGAACATGATGAATAAACACTGGACGTATATCCTTGGTTTGTTTTTACTGGCCCCACTTGGGCTTTCTGCACAGCAAGCCAATGTTAATCTCGACTACAACCCACAGGAAGACACGGAAGGTCTTACTCCCTTTAGTGCACAGGTAAATTCGCCGGAAGTGCATGACGACCGGACCGTAACATTTCGTATCAAAGCGCCCAACGCGGAAAAAGTTGAATTACCTGCCGGCGCCATTCACACAGCTCTTGACAAAGGCCGTGACCCGATTCCCTTTAAAAAAGGTGAAGATGGCATCTGGACACTGACCATTGGTCCCTTAGAGCCAGACATGTATGCTTACCATCTGCGGGTTGACGGAGTACAAATTGCAGATCCCAATAACACTTATGCAGCCTTTACGGCTATGCCTCCCTACAGCCAGCTAATTGTTCATGGCAATGGTCCTGCGTATTATGATGCTCAAAATGTGCCTCATGGAAATGTTACACGTCATATTTATCATTCGGATGTTACCGAAGGCCAGCGAGAGCTTTATGTTTATACGCCTCCTGGATATGATCCGGACAAAAAATATCCCGTTCTTTATTTATTAGGGGGAAGTGGTGAGCTGCCTTCGAACTGGGTGTACGATGGGCGCGTAAATTTCATTATGGACAATCTGCTTGCCGAAGATAAAGCAGAACCAATGCTGATTGCCATACCCAACAACCAGGTAATTCATCGCAATCACCCCAACCATGTTGAACTCACTTTCGATATCTTTGAAAAAGAACTCCGGAATCATGTCATACCTCTGGTTGATAAAAGTTACAGCACAATTCAATCACCATCAGGAAGAGCGATCTCCGGATTATCTATGGGTGGGCGTCACAGCATGTTTATCGGTTTCCGTTCACTCGACAAATTCGCCAATTTTGGAATTCTCAGCGCCGGAGACACAGATGCTGAAACATCGTTAAAAAAGTTTTTAAACGATCCGGAAGTAAATAAAAAAGTTGATTACCTCTTTGTCGGACAAGGCACCAAAGAGGCCCAGGGCTTTTTTAATCGAAGATGCCAGGCCCTTCACGATGCATTAACAAACCATGACATCGAACACGATTACTATATTGGGGGAAATGGCGGACATGACTGGTCCACCTGGCGGCATCTTTTGTATTACCGGTTTCTGCCAAATCTTTGGAAATAACATGGAGTTTAAAAAATAGCCTAAACGCAGATACACAGTGATCTATTGTAAGATATGGCTAAAGTTTATAGTCGCGTAAAATTGGCTCGGAAGTATATCGTTCTTAAATAATGAATGGAGCCTGAAGGACTACTATATTTATAGCTAATATGCATGAAAAAAATCGACACTGAAGGTGTCGTACAATTCTTGGGATTAACAGGAAACTAAATATTTTATGAAGAACTTGCATATTCCATCATATCATTAAAATTAAATTCTATACCAATGAAAAACATAACGACTTCACTCATCGTATTTCTGATGGTTTTTTTGGCATCATGCACAAACCAGCAACAACCAGGACAAGTACAGGTTGAAGGCGGCGCCATTCAGGGGACAGTCACCGAAGATCTGACCATTTACAAAGGCATCCCATTTGCCGCGCCTCCGGTAGGCGATTTGCGCTGGAAAGCACCACAACCCGTTGAAGCCTGGGAAGGCGTCAAACAAACCACCAAGTATGCTCCAGCCCCAATGCAAGGAGGAAATCCTCCTTCAGGAAAAAGCGAAGACTGCCTCTACCTGAATGTTTGGACGCCTGCAAAATCTGCAGATGAAAAACTCCCGGTTATGGTTTGGATTTACGGGGGAGGATTCAGTTTTGGTTCCACCTCTGCCCCGGTGCATGACGGTGAAAACCTTGCACGAAAAGGCGTAATTCTCGTGAGTATTGCTTACCGGGTAGGGCAAATTGGTTTTCTGGCTCATCCCGAACTCAGTGCCGAAAGCCCCAACGGTGTTTCGGGCAACTATGGCATACTTGACCAGATTGCCGGACTTCAATGGGTGCAAAACAATATCGAAGCATTTGGCGGAAACCCTGATAATGTGACCATTTTTGGTGAATCAGCCGGAGGCATCTCTGTGAGTATGCTTTGTGCCTCTCCTTTAGCCAAAGGGCTGTTTCAAAAAGCCATTTCCCAAAGTGGTGGTTCCTTTGGCCCTACACGTTCGACTACCTACCCAGGCGAAAACATGAAAACACTGGAACAAGCAGAGCAGGATGGTGTTGAATATCTGGAACAATTTGATGCATCATCCATCGAAGAATTGCGCAAGGTTGATGCTGAAAAACTAATTCCCCAGGGCTGGACGATGCCAGGAGGCTGGCCAATAGTTGATGGTTACGTCATTCCCGATGATCAATATAAGCTGTATGAAAAAGGAGAATACAACGATGTACCTGTATTGATTGGTTATAACTCTGACGAAGGACTGAGTTTTCCGGCCGGCCGCACTCCCGAAGAATACATTGAAACGGTAACCAAACGATTTGGACCTTATGCTGACTCTCTGCTTCAGGCTTATCCGGTGGGAGAAAACACAGTGCCCAGAAGTGCCCGAAACTTAATGCGCGATGCAGCTTTCGGATGGCCTACCTGGAGTTGGGCCCGCTTGCAAACCAAAACCGGAGAATCTCCTGTTTATCTTTACTATTTCGATCAACATCCCGAATATCCGGAAGACTCACCCCAGGCTGATCACGGAACTCCTCATGGTGTGGATGTTCCCTATGTGTTTATGAATATGGATCAATCCAATCCCAACACAACAGA
>DHQK01000013.1:0-2932 GCA_002411085.1 Marinilabilia sp. UBA5340
GAGTAGCCATTCCTTGTGGCGATACTGATGAGCAGGATATAGCTATTGGAACCGGTAGTGTAATAAAAAAAGATGGCATTTATTATGCTTTTTATACCGGGCATAAATGGAATCATGCTCCCGATCAGCCCCGTGAAGCTGTAATGATGGCGACTTCAACCGATCTGCAACACTGGAATAAGAATCAGGATTTTATGCTTTTCGCTGACCCGGGTTACGATCAGAATGAATTCAGGGATCCCTATTTGATCAAGGATGAAAGCAGGGGAGAATACATAATGCTTGTCAGCACCCGCCTTAATAATAAAGCTACTTTGGCTAAATATGTTTCCACGGATCTTGTAAACTGGGAAATAGATTTGCCATTTTATTCTGATGATTCCGTTTTCATGATAGAGTGTGTCGATATTTTTGAAATGGACGGGCAATGGTATTTCATTTATTCCAATATCAATGATCGTAAGGTTCATTATTTAACTGCTAAAAGTTTATTTGGTGAATGGGAAAAGCCCCAGAGTAATTTATTGGATGGCTCTGCCTATTATGCTGCCAAATCAGCAAGTGATGGTCAGGAAAGGCTTTTGTTTGGATGGTGCCCAACACGGATTAATGATGATGACTCGAATGATTATAATTGGGGGGGATCGTTAGTGGTTCATAGTCTGGCAGCCAACGAAACCGGAGCGCTCATAACTGCCATGCCTGCCGCCCTGGATGCAGCGTTTGATCAGAGGGCTCCATGGGGAGTGATAGAGAAAACAGAGGGATCTTTGGAAACAGACAAGGGATTTGAATTAGATGCGAGCGAGGAACGCCAGAGTGTTTGGTTAAGCCGGATTTTGAACCCTCATAAAATTGAAACCAATGTGATATTCGATAAAGATGCCCAAAACTTTGGTTTTGTTTTTGGCGCCACCACAGGACTGAAGTCTGTTTATGCGCTGCATATTGATGTTAATGAGCAGCTTTTGAAATTGGCTTATTTGTCTGATTGGAATAGTGATAACACTTCTTATGAGGTGATTAATACGCTGCCGGTTGAAGTTACGCCTAATAAAGAATTAAATATCAAGATACTTATTGAAGGATCTGTTTGTGTTACTTACCTTGATGGAGAAAAGGCTTTTACTAACCGGATATATAAAATGACTCAAAATCCATGGATGCTGTTTTCGGATACCGGAAATGTCGTTTTTGATGATTTTGAAGTAAAGGTTAACGATTAAAATTAATTCTTACTGGTACTGCACAATAGATCGTTAGATTTTTAGAAGTTAGAGGTTAGACAAATCGTATAACATTGATTTTCTGATTATTAATAAAACCAACCGTTTAAGCTTAAAGGTTTGATTTACACGTATTTGAAGAAGTTTAACGAAGTATTGACTGCAGAAATGTATATTTAATTAGGGTCTGCTGAAAAAGTCAGTAGCCCTATTTAAAATTTATTTTCTATTGTCCTTTTTGGCATTGCCCCCAAAAGAACGAAAAAGGTCTAGTCCGCTTAAACCTATCCGCCCGCGAAAGCCAAAATTTCCGGCCATTGCGCAAGGCCTTGAAAGTCGTCCATTTTGACTTCCCGCTATCCGCCGGCCCGGAAAACGGACAGGCCACCGCGCCTTTCAATTGGTAAAAGTCGTTCAAACTAAATACACTTATTTGAACAGTGACATTTTGACTATTTATCACTCAGGTACATACTTGTTGTGTGATTTAATTGAAAAACCTTGCACTTTGAAGGAGTTTATTGACCATAATTAATTCATTATTAGCTTGTAAATAGTTTTTTCCACAAACCCTAATTAATAAAACTTTCTATCATGAAAAAAATCTACATCTTATTTACTATTTGTTCGTTCTTGTTTCATTTTTCCTCCACGGCACAAGAGGTAGCTGTTTACAATGGGGAGGATGTGGCACCGGAATGGTGGCCGGTTGGTTCTTCCAGCGAAGTTGGCAATCATTGGGATAACCCTCTGAAGGATGCTGTTAATTCTACAGATAAAGTGGCCACCATTTGGAGAAATCCCGGAGATGATGCATGGACAGGCGGTGGATTAGGTGGTTTAACATTGGCTTCTGAGAATATTAAGAGGTTTACTCTAATGGTTTTAAAAGAGGCTGAAGGGAATGTTCAACTTGAAATTCAGGATGGAAGCGGGAATAAAGAATTCTTGCAAGCCCTTTATC
The DNA here is from genome assembly GCA_002411085.1 of Marinilabilia sp. UBA5340. GTDB lineage: Bacteria > Bacteroidota > Bacteroidia > Bacteroidales > Marinilabiliaceae > Marinilabilia. The sequence goes on from DHQK01000013.1 coordinate 2,191, forward strand.
CCGATGCTTCAGTAGGTTCGTGGGTTCAATTGGAGTTTATTATCCCCGAAACCACAGCCCTTACCGGAGATGTTAATACCATTCTTGTAGCCCCACATATTGATGATACTAAGGAGGATCCTGATTTTACAGGTCATAGAATGTATTGGGATGAATTGGTGGCATATTCATCATTGGTTACAGGAATTTTTGAAGAAACTGCTTCAAAAAGGTTGGAATATTCACAGGTATATTCAATAACCGGAACTCTGGTAATTTCCAAAAAGCAGGAGTCAGAAAGTATTATCCATCTGTTAAAGCAAGGTGTTTACATTGAGGTTAAGCATTACTCTGATGGTTCGAGCGAAAGTGAAAAAATCATTGTTAATAACAGGCATTAAGTTTACTTAATAGTTGAAAAAAAGAGATTGATGAGCTAATCGGCCGGCAATCTCTTTTTTTTATAAAAAACGAATGATGAGACATTTCTTTTAGCTTTTCTTATTTGCGGCCTTAATTTCTGGTTGTTCCAATGGACGACAGAATGATTTTTGCAAAAAAGCAGCATCGGCCTCAAATTCATTTTTCTCAGCTAATATGGTTGAGTGATTCCAGAGTGCTGATTTCCGGCGAGGGTTAGTATCATTTATGCGTACAGTATTTGATTCCGGCCATCTCGACCTGTATTAATTGCTTCTGTATCCTTCAACATTCTCCCGGGTTATCACTTCCGATCTGATTCTTACCACCGGAACCTCCTTTA
>DHQK01000013.1:3166-3771 GCA_002411085.1 Marinilabilia sp. UBA5340
ATTTCTGCTGCTTTACCCGCCAGTTTATCATAGGGGTGGTAAACGGTTGCAACCTGTTGTCCGTTTGCAATGTTTTCCAGAGCGATATTATCACCATCCTGACCAACCACAAAGACTTTAAAGTCAGGATTTCTTTTTTCTACAAGTTCAATTATTGCGTTTGCCATGGCATCATTGCCAGCAATGACTCCATCCAGGGGAAATACCTGAAGCACTTGCTCCAATTCGAATGCGGCAATATCAGCATTCCAATCTTCTATGAATGTATCGTATACAACCTTCAAATCATGACTTTGTTTGTATTCATTAATGGACTTGTCTATAGCTTTTTTCTGCTCAACTGCATTAGGATCCATTTTGTCTCCTGCCAAAACGGCTATTTTACCTGTTTTTACGCTATCAAGGAGGCTGGATGCCATTGCGTTTCCGATGAAGTTATTGTCACTATAGATTAACATTTCTATATTGGCATTCATGATCATTCTGTTGTAAGCAACTACGGGAACACCCTTGCTGTTTGCCAGCTCTACAATGTTATGTGCCGTGTTAATATTCACAGGAATTAGAACCAGAATGTCCAGTTCTTTTTCTAACATTACTTTGGC
>DHQK01000013.1:4033-4817 GCA_002411085.1 Marinilabilia sp. UBA5340
AAATGAAGTGGCCAGAAATCCTACTTTCCTGGATGAGGAATTTGATGTGCATCCAGCAATAAGGATAGATACGAAGAGTATAAAAACAAAATTTTTCATGGATAAAGTGATGTAGGTTTTAAACCTATAAATTTAGAGAATGGCGTCCTGCTTTATTATCACACGGGTTACCAATACTGTAAATGATGTATCAAAACTTGAAGAGATAGGCGATTCTGATGGACTTTGCAACAGAAGTAATCTTTTAAGTAACATGGGTTATAGAAGGGTGGACATGCACAGGGAGCGTATTGGCAGAGAGGAGTCCGAAAGCAAAGGGAGGGAAAAGAATGAAACCCTACGATACAAGCAATGTATAATATTTTTATATATTTGGGCATTGTAAATAAATGTTAATTAATCTGCGCTGAATGTCCTTGCAACTCAAACATCATGATGAAGTCAGATTCAGAGAATTACTGGATCAATTTTTTTTGAGACTTAAGAGATTTGCTGGTTCTTTTCTTAAAGAGGATGTTCTGGCTGAAGAGGTTGTTATGGACGTTTTCCTCAAGCTTTGGGAACGACGGGAAACGCTGGATCAAATAGAAAATCTGACTACTTACCTTTTTGTTTCGGTTCGGAATTTGTGTTTCAATGTTGTTCGTAGGGAACGTAATTTGCACACTGACTCATTAGATGATGTAGAAGTGGAGCTGACTCGTTATGCAAATACGCCTGAGGATGATTTGATTTCAGAACAAATGCTTGAAACACTGAATTCTGCTGTGGAGGAATTGCCGGC
>DHQK01000149.1 GCA_002411085.1 Marinilabilia sp. UBA5340
TTTATGTAAAAAATCCGTGTGTGTTTTGGAAGTTTTTGATAATCGGCTGCTTGCATGAAGCATGGGGTGAGATAAACTTTCTCATGATAGAAATTTTGTGTCCTTGCGTCTCTGCGTTTGCGTTTTTTAACGGACTATTGTTTTTGTGTACGCCTGAAATGTTTCAACTGTTCGGTTGCGAACATTAAGTATTCGGAAGTGGGCAAAAATAGCAAAGGGGGCTGAATGTTAAAGCACTGAATATTAGTCATTGGTGGTAATTGGCATGCCCTTTGGATTATCACTGGCAACTAAAAAAAACAAACATCTAAAAACAGGTAGATATGAAACGAGTTAATTTAATTTCAGGTATTCTTTTCTTTGTGATGCTTATGACAGGGACATCTGTGATGGCTGCCGGCGACGCAGTATCTGTATTGTCTGGAAACTCACTTACTAGTTTGGGGGATTATGAAATTACTGAATTGGATGCAGAGGTTATTGACAAGGAGACTTTTCGTAAGTTTGAAATTGTGTATGAGAATGGAAGCACTCCGGTTACCATTTTGTTGAATGAGCGCAAAAGATGCAACGATTACATTGTGCGAAGCAATGTAATGGAAGTGCAATATGTTTGCAAGAAATCCGGATTCGGAGCAACTGCCATTAGCAATAGTCAATACCGGATGTTGCCCGAACAAACGAATAACATGTTCCTTTCTCAAGAGGCTTTGAACCAACAGGAGAAAATAGTTAATAGTCAGGTTTCGGTAGAAAAGGCACTTGGCTTGATTGCCTGCTACTATCCTGCATTGTTGAAAAATATTCAGAATATTTCAGCCCAATAGGAATGCAATAGCTTTTCATAATTAATATATCGAATGTGCCGGGGATGGGCAGATCGGAATTAAAATCTGATTTGTTCATCCCTTTTTTTATTTAGGGCGATTGTATTCCGCAGGTAGTTGGACATTGGAATAAATTATTTGTGAATAATGCAGGTTAGAAAGAGATACTTGTTTTTATACCGGGCAAAAAGCGTTATTTTTGCCTGACAGGGATTGCACTATTTCTTATGGGTGGCAATCCTGCATTCAATAGAAAAAAACACTGATAATTATGAGCAACACTACCGAAGGCGGGACGCCATCAGCCGGTAAAGGCAATTTTATTCATCAGGAAATAGATAAAGATTTAGCCACAGGCAAGAATGGAGGAGCAGTATTGACGCGCTTTCCACCTGAGCCTAACGGCTATCTGCATATCGGTCATGCCAAATCGATATGTTTGAACTTTGGGCTGGCCGAGAAATATGGCGGGGGATGTAACCTTCGGTTTGATGATACCAATCCTGCTAAAGAAGAGGTGGAATATGTAGATTCTATAAAAAAGGATGTGCAGTGGCTTGGTTTTCAGTGGGTGGGAGATGAACACTATGCTTCAGATTATTTTGATCAGCTTTTTGAGTGGTCCGTAAAACTGATTAAGGCAGGGAAGGCTTATGTAGATGATCAGAGTGCTGATGAGATTGCTGCTCAGAAAGGGACACCAACCCAGCCCGGTGTGGAGAGCCAGTTCAGAAATCGCAGTGTAGAGGAGAATCTGGATCTTTTTATGCGCATGAAGGATGGCGAATTTAAAGAAGGGGAACGAGTATTGCGTGCAAAAATTGATATGGCTTCGTCCAACATGCACATGCGAGATCCTATCATGTATCGAATTATTCATAAAAGTCATCACCGCACAGGTGATAAATGGTGCATTTATCCGATGTATGATTTCACACACGGTCAAAGTGACTTTATTGAGGGTATTACGCATTCTATTTGTACGTTGGAATTTGAAGTGCATCGTCCGCTTTACAACTGGTTTTTGGATCAGGTATTGGAAGGTGAACCTGCCCCTGAACGTCGTCCGCGTCAGATTGAATTTGCCCGTCTGAATCTCAATTACACGGTGATGAGTAAACGTCGCCTGCTGGAATTGGTGCAGAAAGGCATTGTGAACGGATGGGATGACCCGCGAATGCCAACTATTTCAGGATTGCGCAGACGAGGATATACCCCTGAGTCCATTCGTATGTTTGCCGACAGAGTGGGGGTGGCAAGGCGTGACAATATCATTGATGTAGCTCTGCTTGAGCATTGTGTTCGCGAAGATCTTAATAAACGGGCTCCGCGGGTTAATGCTGTGATTGATCCCGTTAAACTGGTGCTGACAAATTATCCTGAAGACCAGGTGGAGTGGATGGAAGCAATCAATAATCCCGAAGATGAAAATGGCGGGAGCCGGAAAATTCCTTTTACCCGGGAACTTTTCATTGAGCGGAACGATTTTATGGAAGAACCACCCAAGAAGTTTTTCCGATTGGGACCAGGCCGTGAAGTACGGCTGAAAAACGGCTATATTGTGAAGTGTGAAGACTTCAAAAAGAATGAGAAAGGGGAGGTTGAGGAGATCTATTGTACTTACGATCCGCAAACCCGTAGCGGAAGCGATACCAGTGGCAAAAAGGTAAAAGGGACCTTGCATTGGGTAAGCGCTTCACATAGTTTGCCTGCTGAAGTACGTCAGTACGATCGTCTTTTTATGGATGAAGATCCTGCCGGACATAAAGACAAAGATTTTAAAGAATTTCTGAACCCCGATTCTCTTACTGTGCTCAAAAATTGCAGGGTGGAGCCATCGTTGAAAGAGGCCAAAGAATTGGATGCGTTTCAGTTTCAGCGATTGGGATATTTCTGTGTTGATCCGGATAGTACCTCTGATAATCTGGTGTTTAATCGTACGGTGTCGTTGCGTGATGCTTGGGCAAAAATGAACCAAAAATAATTGAGAATACGATTTTAATAGAAGCCAGTCCCTGTTTTTCGGGACTGGTTTTTTCATAACATGGAGAATCTTAGAAGCTGTTTGAATTTTGTTTTTGAAGGATTGAGCACTTAGGTAAGCCAAAACTGACGAGAATAGCAGCGCTATTTAAGGAAATTTTGACGAAGTTTAAGAGTTTAAGACTCCAAAATATCTCAAAGGATATAACTTAAAAAGTTTCTTAAAAAGTAAATTTCATAGGGATGAAAGTACTTGCTATTAACGGAAGTCCTCGTAAAGGGGGCAACACGGAACTGATGATCAAAGAAGCCTTTAAAACCCTTGAAGCCGAAGGCGTGGAAACCGAACTGATTCACCTTGGAGGAAAAGAGGTGAGGGGATGTACGGCTTGTGGTAAATGTCGCACAGAAAAAGATGGTCGCTGTCATATAAAGAATGAAGCTATTAATGCGTGCATTGAAAAAATGGTGGAGGCAGATGGTATCATTCTCGGGTCTCCGGTCTATTTTTCGGATGTCACAACTGAGATGAAGGCACTGATTGATGTGGCGGGCTATGCGACCCGCGGAGCAGGTAATCCTTTGCGACGGAAGGTTGGTGCTGCTGTGGTGGTGGCACGTCGGGCCGGAGGGATGACCTCTTTCGACAGCATTAATCGCTTTTTTCTGATAGGGGAGATGATCATTCCTGGTTCATCCTACTGGAATGTGGGCTATGGCAAAGAGAAAGGGGATGTACTTAATGATGACGAAGGACTCGCAACCATGCGGACACTGGGGCTGAATATGGCCTGGTTGATGAATAAGGTTAAAGAATAAATGATTTGAACATTTATTTAATTTCAACCATATAAGACATATCAGCTCTTACCGGAATTTCGCAGACTGGCTTATGTCAATACACTGCACTCTC
>DHQK01000157.1:0-12790 GCA_002411085.1 Marinilabilia sp. UBA5340
GCTACTTCACCCTGAAATAACTAATCTCTTCCAGCATTTGAGCAGCCAGGGACGAAAGCTCACTACTTCCGGATGAAACCTGTTCACTGATGGCAGCACTTTGCTGAGTGATACGGTTCAATTCCATAAGAGCGCTGTTTACCTGGTCGGCTCCAACAGACATCTCACGACTGGCCGCCGTTATTTCTTCCATAGCCTCAAGGTTACCGTGCAAATCGGGTTCTAAAGCAGATAGCCGCGATTCGGTCTCTTCTGACATACTTGTACTCTTCTCAACAAGTGCTGTAATTATGTCCGCATCAGCACGACTTCTCTCAGCCAGCTTACGGATTTCAGCTGCCACCACAGAAAAGCCCTTTCCGTGTTCGCCTGCTCTGGCTGCTTCAACGGCAGCATTAAGGGCAAGAATATTGGTCTGACGGGCAATATCACTGATGGCATCTATCCGATCGGATACTTCCTGCATCAATTTGCGTGTTTCCATTGACATTTTAACACCTTCAAGAATTTCACCAGTCATTTTTTTGGCATTCTCACGTGCTTTTAGAGAGTTGTCAGAGTTCTGCTGAATATTCCCCACCATCTCCTCCATACTAGAGCTAACCTCCTCAGATGCTGAAGCTTGCACATTGGCTCCTTCCGACATTTCGACAGAAGCCTTATTCATTTCATTTCCCGCATTGGTTATCTTCCGGGCCCGCTCTTCTATCCCCTGAACAACCATTCTCAAACGATCAACCATACTATTGAGTGAAGCCCCTAAAATTCCGATTTCATCTTTTCGATCCTCATGGCTTTGAATGGTAAGATCTCCTTTCTCCATTTCGGAAGCAAAGAAAACAGCCCGGCGAAAACCGGAAGCAATATCGCGAGATTGAAATATAAGAAAAGTAAGAATAATAGCTAAAATAGTAAAGACGGAACCACCTACGGTAAAAACCAATTCCCCTACTCTTCCTTCAATGTATTCCTGATCAAGCTTATATGTCAGAAAGCCTTTTACCTCGGGAAGATAAATATATCCCGACCATTCATCCGGAGTCAGCAACTCCCTTGATGTTTGTGATTGTGAGTAGTGATCAATTATCTGATCCTTCAACACATCCCATCCTGAAGTGTCCTGAGGAGAAATAAGAAAAGCTTTGTCTGCATTGAAAAAACCCAGCTCCTCCTGCTCGGTCTTCAAATTGGCTACCAGATTTTCAATGCCGCTAAAGTCTGATTCGGGAACACCCACAAAGAGCATTCCTTGAAGATCCCCATCAATAATCAATGGCTGATATACAGACAAATATGTTTGATCTACCACAAATGCTGATCCATGATAAGCTTCTCCTCTTTCAATGGTTCGAACCACTTCCGATTCATTGGGGATAAAAGTTCCCGTTGCACGCACTCCATCCCCATCAAAAACACTGGTTGCTACACGTAGATAGCCCTTATCAAACTTCTGAAAAACAGTAACTGTTCCTCCACTTATCTCGCTTAAATAATCAGCATATCCTGAGTTGTTTTGCAATTGATCTCCACCGACATACCAGCCAGGTAATTCAACAGATATCACATTTCCGGAAACCTGATTTTCTGCATCAAAATAAACCTGCTCATCTTCAGCAATTGAAACAGGATTACTTTGAAAAAGATACTGAATAACTTTAATGGACTGCTCCAATTCCTCCTCTACATTCTGACGGTGAGAAACTACCATTTCTTCCATAAACAGTAACCTGTCCGAAGCAGTAATAGCGGCACTCTCTTTTATGGTATTACCCAATGAAAAATAAGAGTAAACAGCCAAAACGGCCATAAAAAAGGCAATAATACCGCCAAGAATAAAATTGAGCCGGGTAGAGATTTTAAGGTCCTTGGTCCTAAAACGAAAAATAGAAGAATAACGTGTCATGTTCAAAAAGTATCATTACAAACAAGCCTATATCAACCACTTACAACGACATTCTTCCAGAAAAGATTCACAAAAAAGAAAAAGAAAAATTAAAAGAAAAGGTTTGTCCGTTAAAGTTCTTTCACAAGCTTTCGCAGAAATTCACGGTCATAATAGTCCTCATCCATCACCTGATTATTCCAAATAAGAAGATCCAGATCAATCTCCCGGGGACCAAATTTAGGTCTGGAGCGATCACGACCCATTTGATTTTCTATTTCTTTCAAGAGGAGAATAATTTCAGGTTGCTCCTTAGTGGTTTCAACCAATACTACAGCATTTAAGAAATCGGGCTGGTCGAAAATCCCAACAGGGGAAGTAACTATTGGTCCTGCTTTACTTATCACTCGAAAATGCTGCTCCAGAATGGAAAAAGCTTTCCTGATATTAAAATCTGCATTGATATTGGATCCCAGAGCTATAATAACAGAATTACTCATCCACACAAATTGTAATTAACCAAAAGATTCTCCATATAACGTGAAATACAAATCGGTATTTAACCTGGATTATTCATAAACCGGGTTAATAAGCAAACCTCACGGTTTTTATCCTTAAGCACCCCGGTGACTAGAAAAAAGAATCAGGCAACAACTAATCAAATGACCTACCCCGGTACCATCTAAAAAAAGAGCAAATAACAATACCTGGTTTATTTCTTTTTGGAAAGTGAAAAAGAAACGCTTTTTGCAAAACGAAGGGCGTGCGGTTTATCTACCTCCACATCCACCTCCTTTACCCGGGGTATGGCAAGCACCAGGTCTGCAACTTCATCAGCTACTCTTTCCAATAGATTATATTGTCGATTCTCAACAAGTGAAATAATCTTCTTACAAACGTCCCGGTAATTCAGCGCCTGCTCGGGGTTATCATTCTTTTCCTCTTCCTGAAGCTGATAGTAAATCCTGATATTCAAGAGCAAATCCTGCTTTTTTCCTAATTCATGGGGATTGAATCCAACTTCGGTACGCAGCAAAAGGTCTTTAATTGAAATTAGTGCCATAAGTTAAAGCAAATGAGAACCACTGTCACAGAAAACAACTTGTCCTGTAACAGAGGGGTTATTCAACAAAAAAGATACCGATGCAGCAATATCTTCCACATCCACCTGTCTTTTCAGCGGTGTCTTTTCAATTACTGCTCTGAGATAATCATTCCCTTTACGCGGTGGAGGCAAAACAGGCCCTGGTGCAACTCCATTAACTCGTACATTGGGGGCAAATTCCATCGCTGCCATCCGGGTCAACGCAGCAAGGTTTTTTTTTGCAAGCAGGTAAGCAGCATGCGTTCCTTCATTCTTCACAACCTTGGTATCAAGCATATTAACGATTACCCCCATTCCAAAAGTATTAACAAATCCCTGAATGAGAAAAAAAGGAGCCTCAAAATTCACAGCCATTTCTTTCCTTAGAAACTCCGGTGAAGTTTCCTGAATACCACCGCTATTAAAAGTACTTGCATTATTAATAAGCGCATCAAGTTTCTCCACCCCGTCAGGAAGCCTGTTAAAAATTGCCAACACGGCATCGGTGTTACTTAAATCACATTGCACCAAAGGAAATTTTCGTTCCGGATACAGCTGCCTCAACTCACCTGACAGTTGCATAGCTTCATCGCGGCTATGGTTGTAATGCAAAACAACTTCCCACCCTTCATCGGCAAGGAAACGGGCAATGGCTGCTCCTACACGCCGCGCTGCTCCTGTAATCAGAACTGTTGGATTCATAATCGAAATCAATATTTGAAAAAAATGGATCTGACAAAATCCCCCCCAATACTCAAGGCTAAATTCATGAAAGAACTATCAGGAATAAATCAACGAAACAATGCGCTCCAATTCCTCTCTGTCAATATCATCAAAGGTATTTAGCTCACGACTGTCAACATCCAAAACTGCCACGACTTTGCCCTCTGCATCTCTTACCGGTACCACAATTTCAGATTTGCTAAGTGATGAACACGCAATATGCCCTGGAAATTCTTCCACATCCTCCACCACAACACTTTTACCGCCATTAATGCCAGCCCAGCAAACACCTGTGTCCTTCTTTAATTTCAAACAAGCTACAGGTCCCTGATAAGGCCCGACGATTAAATTATTCTCCTCATCCAGAAAATAAAAACCTGTCCAAAAATAATCAGACATCTTATGATGAAGCAAGGCAGCAATAGTGCTCATGCGCGACCATGGACTTGAGGTTGCTGAAATTAATTTCTGAACTTGCTCATAAATTCTTCGATACCTACCGGCTTTTCCTTTAGTATTCATATTAATACAGTTACAAAACAATCAAGACATTACTCAATACTATGGTTCAAATTCCTTTCAGGAATAAAAACCAAACAATAATGTAAATATATAAAATCAGTCGCGACCGAAAGCGTTTAAGAACCAAAAAAAACAACCGACCACTGCCTAAGCAGCTGGCCGGTTGCCCACTCATCCACTAAACCCAAAACCTTTTGCCATTTGGGTACTGTTTTACCTGTTTGGATAACCAAAAAATATCAGACCGCGTAACTACCCTCACGGTCTTTCAGCATATCTTGCAACTTCTTACGGGTAAAAAATATACGACTCTTTACAGTACCGATTGGCAAATCAAGTTGTTCTGCAATCTCTTTGTATTTATATCCATCGGTATGCATACGAAACGGAATACGAAAATCGTCATCCAATTGCTCAATGTACTGATTCATTTCCGTTACAGAATGTACCATTTCAGGCGTTTCTGAAGCATAGTTTTTACGAAACGCATGCTTGAAAGCATCTTCGGAACCATCAAATGTGTTACGTGTTTTTTGGTTGCGGCGGTAATTATTAATAAAAGTGTTTTTCATAATGGTAAACACCCATGCCTTAAAATTGGTATTGGCCACAAATTGATTCCGGTATGTGAGCGCTTTAAGTATTGTTTCCTGCAACAAGTCATGCGCATCATCATCGTTGGACGTTAAACTAAGGGCAAAATAAAGGAGTTTGTCCTGCAGCCCTAAAAGACGGTTGTTAAATTGAATTGATGTCATGGTGTATGGTTTTTATTGATTCTCTGTCTAACAAATATAGAAAAAAAATAAACGAATGCAAACAACAACATTCATTTTATTTTTTCCTATTTAAACTTTTTCTAAATAACAACAAACCTATATCATTGATTTACCGATATTTCCATTTTTACAATCAAGGAAAATCTAAATTACAAAATCAACAATGGATTGTCAAGGGCAAAAAAGTTTAAACAACATAAACGCCAAAAACATTAACACTCTGAAACACAATTTAGACTAATTATCAACAAACTATTCTCACAAAACAATTCTCCGTAAACTTTTCAAGTACAGGGTAATTAATTGTTCCTTCGGCATAAGTATACAATGCACAAGTCCATCACAAAATCCTTTTGTCATTCCACCTCTGAAATTGTGCTCATTTTTGATCTAATGCTACACAATTGTTCGTTAAAAAAAGGTTAAACGCAAAGACCCAATAATGTAAAACATTTATTATGAGCTATTTTCCGTTCGACACACTAATTTCACCATGGATTAATTGTCAGATATTTGGGAAGGTTTACGGGTGATTGTGACAATGGAGGTTTATATTTTTTTGGGGACATCAAAATCATCATGCCGGACAGGAGTTTCCTCCAGTCCCCCCTTCTTCTTTTTGCGAGAAGCAAACCATCTGTCCAGGGCAGATTTCATCCAGGTTCCTTTGATCAGCGTATAAGAGACTGCCAGTGAAAGAAGCATTACTGCAACACCATACAACTCTCCCTCTTCATATTCAGAAAAATCCCAGATAATAACTTTCCTGGCCAAGGCAATCATTGCAACCAAAAGAACAATTTCCACATGAATTTTTTCTTCCTCCAAAAATGCTTTTACAGTATCAAGCAGCTCAATCCCGATCAGGATAATAAGAAACAAGCCGAAGAGCGATTGAAGTCGTTCTGCATTAAAGAAAGTTTCCGGTCCGGTAATAGCACCCAACACAACATTAAGGATAATATTAACAGTACTGACCAGCAGAATCAGTGACATTACAAACAACAAAAGGAAAATAATTCCTTTTTGAAGAATTCTTACATATTTGAGCATATAGTTTGGTTTTAAATTTTCAGGTTATCAATTTCAGGAATTAACACATATCTTTGAACACTCAGCACAACAAAATATAAATTGAAATCAATTTACACCATTAATTGCTATTAAGCATTAAAATCATCCACAAACAAATATGGTACCTTTTCAGAGAGACATAGCAAAACTGGTTTTTGAGTTGATTTCTTTCTTTGGTCATGACTCTGACAAACAGACTCTAACAAACAAAGAAGCAACAGAAGCCTTTAACTTTGCCGCCAGAAACGGTCTGGTACCATGGATTTATCATCAAATAAACAGCGAAAATTACAAAGGGGTTCAATGGCCGGAGTCAATCAGGCAAGCCATGCGGATGCAATACCTTCAGACACTGGTAATGAATCAGCAAAAATGGAAAGTATTCAGAGAGATTAAAGCAATCGCTGCGATGGAAGGCATCCGGATAATTCCGCTTAAAGGAACCGCACTGGCGTTCAGCCTTTATCCCGAAGAGGCATTGCGCCCCATGGGAGATCTGGACCTTTTGGTTCAGCCACACCAAGTTCACGCCCTTAGGGATCTACTGTTAAGCAAAGGAGCCATTCCGCTGCATGTTCCCATTTCAGGGATACATGATAAAGTACATGCTCATATTTCAGCGCTCAGTTGGCAAAATATCATGATCGAACCACATCAGAGACTATTTGCATTGGGAAGTAACATGAATCTCAATAACATTGATTTATTTGAACACACCGAACCTATTCAGGCCTATCCTGATGTAGAAATCTTTGATGACCGGATGCAAACTTATCACCTTGCAACGCACGCTTTCAAAGGTTTCAAAATGGGGGGAATGCGACTGGGATGGCTGCTTGACATTGCATTGATTCTTGACAAAAACAGCAACAATAAGGATTTCATACCATCGGTTCTTAATCTGAATCCAAGAGCAAGAAAAGAGATACTGGCCCCCATACAGTGGGCATCACTTTTGTTAAATGAAGCAGCTGCCTCTAACATGGAGCTACCCTTTCCCAATGAAATGATGTTCCATAAAGAACAAGACGCAGGCAAAAAACATAAAATTATGGTAATCCATGAAATAATGGGACTCCCAGGACTGGGCAACAAAACCCGTATGGTCCTCAGAGAGTTTTTCCCACAAAAATCCTACATGGATCACCGTTACGGAAAACACCGAGGCCTGGCTCTTTTCCTGCTTTACCTGAAAAGAATTGCCGGTTTCAGGTTGCCAGGAAGTCAATAATTTTCTTTACTCCTTTCTGAAGGTTTTCGGTGGCAAGTTTGAGATTTTGGTCAAACTCCTCGTGTGTCGGAATTCCGGAATCCATTAAATCTGTAACAGCTTTCACACAAAACAGAGGAACCTGGTGCAACCGCGCCACCCAGGCAATAGCAGCGGCTTCCATTTCCTTTATCTCACCTCCTATTTTCCGAATATTCTCCTCATCATGCTCTGGCATATCGAGCGAATTTCCTGTGGTCACAATGCCCATTTTAAACCCAAGCGAAACCAACTCTGAAACATCCAGCACCGGGAAATAGCCAATACTCTGCTTGTCCCATCCGGCGATTGGCACCCTCCGGTCATGGAAGACCACATGGTCACGGCTCAAAAACACATCACCGATTTTGGCTCCTTTTTCACCAAAGGCTCCTGCAGTACCGGCATTTACAATCAATTGAGGACTATATCTATCTATAGCAAATTGCGTAGCCAGGGTCGCAGCCTGCGTTCCGATAAGGTCAAGACCGGTTTCAGGATCTTTCCCGCTGACAACCAGCGATAACTGAAGATTTCTGTATTTTCCGATCCACCCACGCATAGGAAGCCCCGAACAAAAAGAAGGATCCTCCACAAGTTGCAAAGCATCAATAATTGGTTGTGCTTCTGCACGCATGGCAATTACAAAGCAAATATTGGTAAAGTTCTTCATTATTTCCTTAAAAAGTTTTGTCTATATATGGGAGAATGGAACTCACGATTCATCCATACAAATTCTTTTGTGAAAGCATTCAAAAGTCAAATTTCCAGGCTCCTGTCATTTTTTATCACTCAAAATCAATAGTTAACTGTAATGGCCCGCTATCCTCAACAGGAGGAAAATTAGACACTGAAACTCCGAGTAACCTGACCGGTTTTTCAGGATTGGCCAAATTTAATAAATCCTTCACGATCGAGGCCAGTTGTCCTGAATTAATCACGGGCTCAGAGGAGGAATGAGATCGTGTTATCTGATCAAAGTCACTGTATTTCACCTTAAGCGTAACTGTTTTGCCAAAAGTGCCGTGCTTTTTTATACGCTCCCACAATCCCTTTTCCAGCTTTTCCAATTGGGTAAGCATTTGATCTCTGGTAGAAATATCTTCATGAAAAGTATTCTCAATACCAACAGATTTTCTTTCCCGGTGCGATCTTACGGGTCTGTCATCATTTCCGTTGGCAATCTGATGAAAAAAAATTCCAGCTTTCCCAAAATTCCGAATAAGCATTTGCAAGTCGGCATTCCGAAGGTCTTCTCCTTTAAAGAGTCCGAGATCATGCATTTTTTGCGCCGTCCGGGGGCCCACACCAAAAAAATCATCCACCGCAAGTTGCCCTATAAAGTCCTTTACTTCATCAGGTTTAATAACAAATAAACCATTTGGCTTGTCTTCATCTGAAGCAATTTTTGCCAGAAATTTATTAATACTGATTCCGGCAGATGCGGTAAGTCCTGTTGTCTGAAAGATTCTCTCTTTAATCTCACGGGCTATAAGTGTTGCAGAAGGAATTCCTCTTTTATTAGTGGTGACATCCAAAAAAGCCTCATCAATGGAGAGCGGTTCCACCAAATCGGTATAATCTCTGAATATTTCCATAATTTTCGCGGAATCGGCTTTATAGACCTCAAATCTGGCCTTTACAAAAATCAATCCCGGACATTTACGGGCAGCAATCTTAGAAGGCATGGCAGAATGCACTCCAAAAACCCTTGCCTCATAGCTTGCTGCAGCCACAACTCCACGATCACTGTTTCCTCCAACCGCAACAGGTTTACCACGAAGTTCAGGATTGTCTCTCTGTTCAATGGATGCAAAAAAGGCGTCCATATCTATATGAATTATTTTCCGTGTCACAGTGCAAGTTTAATAAATATCCACCAGAGGTGCGTTGTCGTCCTTAAATCGGTTAAACCAAAAAATTGAAAAGCTTTCTATCTTTGCGATTGAAAAAAGCAGATAAAAAAGAATATGCAACCACAAAATACACCCAGAGTCGAATTAAAAACCAGTGAAGATGGATCTTCCACACTATACAGGCCTGACCTGGATGAACATTATCACTCCATTCACGGAGCCATTCAGGAATCCATGCATGTTTTTATTCAGGCAGGACTACTCCATCACCCCGCTACGAATCTAAACATTCTGGAAGTAGGATTCGGAACCGGATTAAATGCCCTGCTCACATGGGTTTATCAGGACAAAAGATCCGTGTTTTATCACAGTCTGGAACGCTATCCACTGGATTCAGCTCTTGTATCAGGAATAAATTACCCTTTGATTTTGAATATCCCTAACAGTGAAGATGTTTTCATCAAAATGCATCAGTCCCCTTGGAATGAAGAGTTTCAAATATCAGAGAATCTCAGACTGTTCAAAGATGAATGTGACCTGAATGACTTTCATCCCCAAAGAAAATATGATCTCATCTATTTTGATGCTTTTGGACCGGATAAGCAACCAGAGCTCTGGATCCCTGAAATTTTCAGCAAAATATCCAATGCCATGAATGCAGGGGCAATACTGGTAACTTATAGTTGCAAAGGCACAGTTAAAAGAGCCCTCAAAAACGCAGGTCTTGAAATTGAAAAAATACCCGGACCTCCCGGAAAAAGAGAAATGCTTAGGGCATGCAAATCATAGTCCGTTTTTTTTACTAAATTCGGCACCCAAACAAACTTTTTGACCTCATCAAGTGACTTCATCAAACTTCGTTTCCAGTTTTAACGTTGTGAGATGATCAAAGATTGACAGGGAAAACAAGTTAAAATAGTCCGCTAAAAGTAATATACACAATGGGGCAAATCATTCATGATAAAAGATTACCCATTGAACGGCATGCAATACAGACGATTAAAAAATCAATTACTTGCAAAACCCAGAGGAAAAGTAAAAGTTAAAAACAAAAAATTATCCAGATATAAACAAACCTTTAAATCAAATTCTACTATTATGAAAGGAAAACAAATGCTCCTTGGCTTGATCGCCGCAATTTTTATACTTTCGGGTTGTAACAAAGTTCCATATACCGGAAAAGCTACCCTCGAAACCCAACTTGATAGTTTAAGTTATGCACTGGGATTTTATGAAGCTTCGGAGTGGAAAAAAAGATTTGAACAGACACCTTTTGATACTATCGACTACAAGAAGGTGGCCATGGGGCTCACGGATTCCAAGCTAGAGGACAGTTACCTTAATTTCAGAAAAGCCCAGTTTGATACCATTGATATTGATATGTTCAAGAAAGGCTTTTTTAATGAAGTGGCTTATGACAAATCCTATTTTACGGAAATGACAGCTGACATTTTTATCCGCAGAATATTCCAACAGGTAAAAAGCAAAAAAGACAGTCTTAAGCAAATAGAAGCACAGGAAGCCCTGCAAAAAGGTCAGGCATTCCTTGAAGAAAATGCTAAGAAAGAAGATGTAGTAGTATTGGAAAGCGGACTGCAGTACACCATTATTGAAGAAGGAAACGGAGATAGCCCATCTCCATCCGATCGGGTAAAATGTCTTTATCATGGAACTCTCATAGACGGAACAGTTTTCAATAGTACTATAGAAAGAAACGACACCGCTACATTCAAACTTAATGAAGTAATTAAAGGTTGGCAGGAAGCTCTGCCCATGATGAAAGAAGGCTCCAAATGGAAGCTTTTTGTCCCTGCTGATCTTGCTTATGGTAGTGAGGAAAGAGGAGAATTTATTGGACCTAACGAAACACTGATTTTCGACATTGAACTTTTAGAAGTTCTGGATAACGGGAAAAAATAAGAATTGGAACAGATAAAAAATCAAAAAGCGCCTGCTTCAGTTGAATCAGGCGCTTTTTGATTATACAGAACCTTTACTTCCTGTGTAACAAAATAAAAAAGAGTGAAACCGCCGTAAAGACAGCCCCACTCCTTTCACACACAACTAATAAAACCTATATAAAAACAGGTGCAATATAAACAAACTTCTTAATTCTTTGAAAAAATAGTATCAAATTTTGTTTCAAAACAATTAAAAAAACGGTATCATCCTCGAGCACACCTTTCTGGCTGTCTTATCGTCGCCCCAGTTTGGCCACGGCAGCAGCAAGTTGTTGCTGAAAATATTCTTTGGTCTTAAAACCTTCATCCTGGTATTCCCAGCCACTAAAGAAATGATATTCCGCGGTGCCATGGTTATCAAAACGGAGGGCCACCATGTGGGTCTCCACAATACCGTCACCCTCTTCAGGGGCTTTCCATGTTTCAATATAGTCAGCATCAGGAGTCAATATCGCCATCCCCAGATTCTCCCCAAGATAAGCCTGATTGCCATGAGAGGCCAAAATACGCAGACCTTTTTCCTCCATCTCTAAAGCTTCTTTCTGCTCCATGTTCACGATGCCGGTAACCAACTGCTCATCTCCGTGAAGACCATCCACTGTAACCTCACTTCTATAAAAATGATCCCCTGCGTATATTGAGATTTGATGCTCAACATCATAAGTCCGTTCGCCGGCCGGCACCCCAAAATAGTTCAGCTTCAGTATAGCCCGCACAGGTCCTTCAGTGATAAACTCATAAGTTCCCCGGTCTGAATGGCCAACACGGAAAACCTCATCCCCAACACGAAGGCCTATTGCTCCTGCCCCAAGAGAGTTCCCTACTTTGAGAATATCCATTCCCCAGTCATTCAACTCATGATAATTCTGTCCGCGAATTCCTGCAGAATCAAGGGCCATATCCGTAGTAGCTTTTCCAAAAATATCGATTCCGTTACGGGCATCATAGTAATTTCTGAAGCCCACAAAATCGTTTTCCCATGCAGGACCTTCCATCTGAAAGATAGCTGAAATCGTGGGACTATCAGTAGTTTTCAACCGTTCCTCATCTGTAACTTCGGCATAAGGTGCCTCCTTATATCCAAATCGAATATTGGTACGTTTGGGGAAATCAGGAACTTCCTCGTCTGAAACTGCATCGAAATAAACCGTTTGCGGAACTCCGGCTTCCAGGTTTATCAAGAAAGCCAGTTCGTCCCATTTACCGTCATTATCCAGATCATCGCATTGGGAAGGAAGATAATTTCCTTCGGCATCCACCACAACAATTTTTTCCTGACCAATTCCTTCAGGCAAATACTCATTTACCTCACTGTATGCAAGAACCACCGCCATGTCACTGATGGTAACATCCGAAACAACTTCATACCCTTTTTGAGGAGGCTGGCACCCGAACAAAATAACACCTGACAGCAGGAGAAGCAATAGTGATTTGATTTTCATAGCAGAAGTATTTTTAAGGGTTAGACATCATTTTCGCCTTTCACATAGCCAAAATTGGCAAGAATTCCACCATCCACATAAAGTACATGCCCATTTACAAAGTCACTCGCTTTACTTGCCAGGAACAAAGCGGCATTCCCTACATCTTCTGGTTCACCCCATCGTCCGGCAGGCGTACGGGTCATAACCAGATCGTTGAAAGGATGATTTCCTTCACG
>DHQK01000157.1:13014-18590 GCA_002411085.1 Marinilabilia sp. UBA5340
GCCCACTCACAGGTCATATTAGCAGTCAGCAATTTCAATCCTCCTTTGGCTGATGCATAAGCAGAGACTGAATTTCTGCCATACTCACTCATCATGGAGCAAAGATTTATAATCTTCCCGCTGCGTCTTTCAATCATACCCGGAACAACCCTTTTGGCAACAATAAAAGGAGATACCAGATCAATATCAATTATCTGTTTAAATTCTTCCACAGGCATCTCCAGAATAGGCACCCGCTTAATCATTCCTGCATTGTTAACCAGCACGTCTACAGGGCCCACTTCTTTTTCAATTGTCGAAATCCCTTTATCCACGGCCTTTTCGTCGGTCACATCAAAAGCCATGGAATAAATTTCCACTCCTTCTTTTTCAAACTCTTTTTTACTTTCCTCCAATTTTTTCTGAGAACGACCGTTAACCACCACTGTTGCACCGGCTTTTCCCAATACTTTTGCAATGGCCATACCTATTCCGTGGCCGCCACCGGTAACCAGCGCAACCTTACCGGACAAATCAAATAATTCATTTATAAAACTCATATCAGGTGTTTTAAATCCATATTTAGTAAAAATGCAGGAAGGGGAAATAACCCTTCCTGCTTTACATCTCAAAAAAAGCAATGAACATTATCTCAATTCCTGCTGAGTCAGGTGATTCATATCACTATAGTCCTTATTTTCACCGGCCATTCCCCATATAAAGGAATAATTGGAAGTTCCCGATGCACTGTGAATACTCCATGAAGGAGAAATAGCCACCTGCTCATTTTTCATCCAGATGTGACGGGTTTCATCAGGCTGCCCCATAAAGTGACAGATTGCCTCATTTTCAGGAAGTTCGAAATAAAGATAAGCTTCCATTCGTCTGTTGTGTACGTGAGGAGGCATTGTATTCCAGGTACTCCCTGTCTTCAGCTCGGTAATTCCCATCTGTACCTGGCAGGTTGGAATTACATCACTCACGATCAACTTATTAATCCGGCGTTCATTGGAAGATTCTTTGGACCCCAATTCGGCAACAACAGCCATATCAAGGGTTACCTTATTATTGGGATGCTTAGTGTGCGCGGTTGCACTGTTGAGGTAAAGGTGAGCAGGTTTTTTAGAATCCACAGATTCAAAAGTCACCTCCTTGTTCCCGCTTCCCAGGTAGAGTCCTTCTTTGTAACCCAACTCATAAGTAGTTCCATCAGCAATTATTTTTGCGTCTCCCCCAATATTGATGATTCCTAATTCTCGACGTTCCAGAAAATAGTCAGCCTTTAATTCCTCGAATGGTTCCAGCTTCAAAGGTTTGTCAGTTGGAACTGCTCCTCCAACAATTAGTCTGTCATAGAGGGTATAGACGACATTAATTTCTCCGTCAACCATCACATTTTCCATCAAAAA
The DNA here is from genome assembly GCA_002411085.1 of Marinilabilia sp. UBA5340. GTDB lineage: Bacteria > Bacteroidota > Bacteroidia > Bacteroidales > Marinilabiliaceae > Marinilabilia. The sequence goes on from DHQK01000157.1 coordinate 14,403, forward strand.
ATCCTCACGGATACGCTTGGTGTCATAATTTTTAAAATCAGCAGGATGTGCTGCATACCTAAAATCGTAATTCATAACACTATTTTTTATTAAACTTCTATTTTATTTTTATCAAAAACTATATTCAAAAAGGCAGGAGAAAAACCACTATAAATCCTCAAATGCCAGAATTCTCACCATGGTAGGCGCCAACTCCTCCGGATTTTCATTGCCTTCTCCCTGCCCAACCTGCTGAACGAAAAGATGCAACTTCTCTTCCTTTTTCCACATTTCTGTATCGTAGGATGGTTCCCATTGGCCGACCTCCACTTCCGGAATTGTTCTCAAATTCCATTTCATGGGTAGATCATTCATTTTGGCAGAAGCAATGCAGATCCGATTGTTTTGCTCCTTATCCCGAAAGAGCACATGTACCTTATTTTGTTTTTCAGCAACCAGAACCTGTGGCCTGCTTATAGGAATTCTCCTGCTTCCCTCCCCATTTAAAGAAAAAGGGAGAGTACGATCAGTAACTCTGGAAATGTCCCATTTCCCATTTTGCAAAAACACTACAAAAAACTGAGGAACTTCTTCTCCTTGGGGAGTCCAGTACGAAGTAATAAAAGGTTGACCGTTTTGATCAGCAGTGATGGATGTTTGATTAATCAAACTACTTCCCTGCGCAATATGTATTGCATATTCCGCATTATCCGCATTTATAGGAACATTCAATTGCTCCCCACTACTTGATTGCCATGATTTTCCTCCATCAAGCGAACGGGCATAACATAAATCGTGATTGGTAAATACATCCCAGGTCTCACGCCAAACCCATGAAAGATGTATAGTTCCATGAGAATCAACACACATTTGCCAATAAGCATTACGTTCACCCTCGCCATCAATCAGATTGTCGGACACCCTTCTCCACCTTTGATCAGAGACACTGTAACGATTCAAAACCATATTTCCTCTACCTGATCCGCCATACCTGTAAGCAAACAATAGATCACCATCAGGCATTTTATAAAATTCCGGATAGGTAACATGATTATCTTCAAGCTCACCAACCATAGGCTGAACTTCAGTAAATTCCATTCCCCCAGGCTCGATACTGCCACAATATTTCAAAGGGCCATTATGATGATCCCAGGCCAAATGAAGGAAACCTTCTCCATCAAGGATAATGCTTATGATATTATGGGCATCATTTACATTGCCTTTCATCCTTGTTTTTCTTTTCTCCCAGTCAGTAGTTCCCACAAGGCGCCTTGCAACAATCACAAAGCCAAGAGAATCATACCAGGATGCAAACTGAAACCGATCATCACTCACCACAGAATTCTTTCTGAACACTGTAGCATTAACAGATGTTTTAGCCCATCCCTTCCCTAACTCCAATATTTCAGGAACAGCTTTTTCAACCGAAGAAGAGCAGGAAGAAAAAAGCCATAGAAAAAATAACAAGTTCAAAAACGTCAGCTTCATTATTAAAAAAATTTATAGAGAATTTATCTGATCAAAAAGCAGATTCCACCACCATTTCCTGCAGATCCATAACTGAAGACTGTCTCTGTATCATCCGAACAGGAATATGTATTTCCTCATTCATAAAACTATCCATTCCTATATTATCCACAATTGCCCTGGCCGCCTGAGTTCCCATTTCAAAAGCGTTTTGTTCAACGCTGGTCAGGGTGGGTTCTATCATTTCTGCAAATGGCTCATTGGCAAAACCTGAAATCTTCACTTTCTCAGGAATGGCAATATTCAATTCTTTAAGTTTTTGAATAGCTCCCAAAGCAGACAAATCACTGGCAGCAAATATTCCATCTACCTGCTGAGGAACAATAACATTTTCGACAGCTTCCATGCCGGCTTCCTGTATAATACAATTCTCCACGATAAGAGTCGGGTCAACCTCAATTCCGGCCTGCTGCAATGCATAACGATAGCCATCCAGACGTTGCTCGTAAACATTAACATGCAATGCTCCTGCAAAATGAGCAATTCTGCGACAGCCATTTTTAATAAGATGCTGTGTACTGCGCAAGGCCCCTAGAAAATTATCATTTACAATCCGTGGACCTGGAATTTGTTCCGTAACCCGGTCGAATTGAACCAGTGAAATCTCTTCATCAATTACCTGACGATAATGATCAAAAGAATGCGTCTCCACTGAATGAGACACAATTATGCCGGCAACCCGGTTGCGCAACAATGTAGAGAATGCTTTTATTTCATGCTCCTGCCTTTCGTGGGTCTGACTAATAAGCAGATTGTAACCGGCGGGATTAAGAACCGCCTCGACACCACTTATAACATGACTAAAAAAATGACGGTTGATACGAGGTACCACCATCCCAATGGTATCGCTCCTTCCACTTCGCAAAGAAGAGGCTATTACATTGGGCTGATATCCCATCTCCTTAGCCACAGTCATCACACGCTCCCGGGTATCCCCCTTTACACGCTGATTCCCGGCAAGTGCACGTGACACAGTCGAAGGAGTAACTCCCATCGCACGCGCTATATCTGTAATTGTAACTCTTTTTTTAACCATAAATTCTATTTCGCTCAGACAAAAATACAAACGTTTGCACAAAAAACACAAATAATGCTGATGTTTTTTAAATACTCCAAATATAAATTCACCAAAAAACATGATATTTCTCCAACACAGCTTATTAAAAACCTCCAGATACGAAAAAACATGAACAATGCAAAAACATAACCGGTAACCAATTAATTTTCTTTTCATTAACAAAATCAGAACAACAAAAAACCACCAAAATTTAATTAATTTATCACACAGAACCTTAAAAAAACAACACAAAAAAACTTGACCATCGAAAAAGAATACTCTATCTTCGTGTTCGTTAACGAAATTTGATTTCACTAAAAAAAGGACATAACAACCATGAAAAATTTCATTCACCCCGATTTTCTTCTGGAAGGGAAAACAGCTCGTGAAATTTATCACGATTATGCAGAGAACCAGCCCATCATTGATTTTCACTGTCACCTCTCTCCCCAACTCATTGCCAAGGATCATAATTTCGACAACCTGGGACAGGTTTGGCTGGAAGGGGACCATTACAAATGGAGAGCCATGCGCACCAATGGTGTGGATGAAGAATTCTGCACAGGATCTCCCGATTTCTACCAAAAATTCATTAAATGGGCAGAAACAGTTCCCCACACTGTTGGAAATCCCTTATATCACTGGACGCACCTGGAGCTGGCACGATACTTCAATATTTTTGATCTATTAAATCCCAAAAATGCCGACACCATTTATCATGATGCTTCAGAAATGCTTCGTCACAAGGATTTCTCCATAAAGAGTATCCTTAATAAAATGAACGTGGAAGTGGTCGGAACCACGGATGATCCCGCTGACAGTTTGGAACATCATGCCAGCTTAAAAGACTTTCATGTAAAAGTTCGCCCAACATGGCGCCCTGATAACTTAATAAAGACAGATGACCCGTCGGTTTTCAACGGTTACATTCAAAAACTGGAAAAGGCGTCAGGCAAAAACATCAACACCTATGCCGATCTTCTCTCAGTGTTGGATGAACGTCATGCCTATTTCGATAAAATGGGATGCCGTGCTTCCGATCACGGCCTGGATCGGATGTACTGGACAGTTGATGCCGGCATTGATCCGGAGAAAGCCTTTAAAAAGCTGAGAGCTGGTGAAAAACTATCGGAAACTGAAACTGAAGGATACCGCTTCTCGGTCATGCAGGAACTTTGCAAACTCAACCACAAACGAGGCTGGATCCAGCAATTCCACCTGGGAGCAATGCGAAACAACAACACACGTTTATTCAACAAACTTGGTCCCGACACCGGATTCGACTCAATCGGACAGCCACAGGACAGTTTTAAAATATCCCGTTTTCTGGATAGTCTGGACACCAATAATCAACTGGCCAAAACCATTCTTTACAACTTAAATCCCGCTGACAACGAAACCTTTGTAACCATGATTGGTAATTTCCAGGATGGATCCGTACCCGGGAAGATGCAATGGGGAGCTGCCTGGTGGTTCCTGGATCAAAAAGTTGGCATGGAGAAACACCTCAATGATCTGTCTGTTCTTGGCTTGCTGTCCAGATTTGTGGGCATGGTCACTGATTCCAGAAGCTTCCTCTCCTTCCCACGTCATGAATACTTCAGAAGAATTGCCTGTAACTACAT
>DHQK01000083.1:0-8444 GCA_002411085.1 Marinilabilia sp. UBA5340
GTAGCCATGGAAACGGATGTTTCCTATGGACTGGCGGGGGATTTGTCGGGCTATGGTTTTTTTGATGCTCCCTCGCCCGGCAGTGCCAATCCTATAGAGTTTTACAATGAGATACTGGAGGTAGTTCCTGTTTTTTCACATTCAGGAGGGTTTTATGAGTCCGGATTTCAGTTGACTTTAACGACGGATGAACCCGATGCCCAGATTTATTACACTTTGGATGGATCAGTTCCTGACCCCGCAAATGTAGGAGGAAATACGTATGATTATGTCGTGAATTATCCCAACGGAGACCATTTTTCACGAGATGTGACGACCTATCTCTATACAGCGCCCATCGATATTGTGGATCGTTCGGATATCCCTTATGAGATTGCCGCCATCAATACGCGGTATTCAACCACGCCCACTTTGCCGCGAAGTAATATTTTTAAGGGAACGGTGGTTCGGGCCAGAGTGGTAAAAGAAAGTGCGATCTCTGACAAAACGGCAACCCACTCTTATTTTGTGGCTCCCGGGGTAAGTGATCGCTACGATATCCCGGTGGTTTCGCTGGTAACGGATGAGCCACATCTGTTTGATTATGAGACGGGGATTTATGTGGCAGGAAAGCTGGCCGATGACTGGTACAACGCAAATCCGGAAGAGGAGTGGGATCAAAACAAACCGGCCAATTATCATCAAAGCGGAGACGATTGGGAGTATCCGGCCCATTTCGAGTATTTTGATGAGGACATGAATCCTGCAGTGCGTCAGAATATCGGGATTCGTATGCATGGAGGTGCTACCCGGGCCTTTGCCCGAAAATCCATCAGGCTGTATGCGCGCAGTGATTATGACGATCAGAGTTCGTTGAATTATCCATTCTTTGGAGATTTACCATCCCGGGGAGACTTTGCTCAGACAGTTACCTCTTTCGACAGGATGATTCTGCGGAATTCAGGGAATGATTATTACGATGCGTTGTACCGTGATGCGTTGATGCAGGATCTGGTGAAGCATCTTCCTTTTGCCGTTCAGGCCAGCCAGCCGGTTGTGCACTTTATCAATGGAGAATACTGGGGGCTGATGAATCTCAGAGAACGTTTTGACGAAGATTATGTCGCGGCTCACTACCATATTGACGCGGATGATGTGGCTATTCTGGAAACCTGGGGGCAGGTAGATGAAGGAATTCCGGGCGACGAAACGCCTTTCTTTGATGTGGTAAACTATGCCGATGACAATGATCTGAATATCCCGGAACATTTTGAATGGGTTGAGCAACGTGTGGATATCGAAAGTCTGGCACAGTATTATGCCGCTCAGTTTTATTTTTACAATACCGACTGGCCGGATGGAAATATGAAATACTGGCGAAAGAGGACCACCGAGTATCATCCCGAAGCTCCCACGGGACATGATGGTCGCTGGCGCTGGATGCTTTATGATACCGATTTTGGAATGAATCTTTATTACGAAGAGAATTACCTGGAAAACAGCATAACACAGGTGATGGATGGCACAGCACATGATCCCTCTTCCCGCCTTCTTCGTCAATTGCTGACCAATGAGGCGTTTAAAAACCATTTTGCCAATATCATGGCCGACCAGTTGAATAGTTGTTTTCAGCCTGAATACGTGGTTGCACGCATCGATTCGTTCGAGAATATTATCAGCCCTTATCGACTGGAACATTGGAATCGCTGGGACAATGGCAAGCATGCTGATGATAAAATGAAGACTTTTGCGCTCAATCGTCCGGATTATTTACGTAATCATGCCATTGAGGAATTTGGACTGGGAGATGTGGTTTCCCTGGAAGTTGCCCGGGCAGGTGATGGGGGACTGGTTAAAGTTAACTCTATTCTTCTGGATGAAGCACTGCCCGGATTGGTGCCCGGAGATCCTGTTTATCCATGGACAGGACAGTATTTTGCAGGTGCCCCGGTGACATTGAAGGCGGTCAATACGCCGAATTATCTTTTTTCGCATTGGGAAGGCGTTGCTTCTGAATTTGAAGGTGAACAGGAAGTTATTTTACCGCTGGATGCCAGTAAAAGTGTGACGGCTGTGTTTCAAAGCCGCCAATCAGAATTGATTCATTATTGGCATTTCAATACCTTGCCCGATGGTGAGCTGGGATCGCAAACATCCGATTTCTCAAGGACACAGGATGCCGGCCTGATTAGTTTTGAGGGCGAAAGTGCCGGCTACATGGATGCCGTATCCGACGGAACAACCATGAACAGTCGTTTGGGGGTAGCGGAAGGGTTAGGCTTGAGAGTCAGAAATCCTTCAGAAACCCGGGAGCTGGTGTTTGAATTGCCAACCACCGGTTATGAGGCAGTAACAATGAAGTACGCAGTGAAAAGAACCAGCAGCGGCTCTCAGCTACAGAGTATTTTCTACCGTACACAGTCAAAGGGGACCTGGATACCTGTCCTTGAAGAGGTATTGATAACTCCGGATTATCATATTGTGGAAGTGGACTTTACCGGTGAAGATGGAGTAGATAACAACCCGGATTTTGCGGTGAGGATCGTATTTCCACATGAGAGTGCCGCAGGGACTTCGGGCAACAACCGGTTTGACAATGTTTCGCTGGAGGGGTATGCCGGGGAGAATACCAATACTTCCGGCCGAGTGGAAAATCTGGACTTACGGGTTTATCCAACCCCTGCCGATGAGGTGCTCCACATTGATTCCCGGTTTGAAATCAATCGAGTCGGACTCTTCAACGTTTCCGGGAAACTTATTTTAGAGGAACAACCCGGTACTTTTTCTCATCAATTGAATGTGGGCAGCTTCAAATCGGGAACCTATCTTTTGGAAGTTTATACCCCGGTAGGTCAAAGACTCAAAAAAATCATGATAAAGTGAATGGAATTAATCCTCATCAAAGAAGAGATTTACGTGGGTGACACCTTTTACCTGGCGAAGTCGGGTGACCAGTTCTTTCCCACGCTCTTCTTTTTTGAGGTTTACATAGAAGGAATATTCCATGGTTTGCTCGCTTTCTTCATCCCCGATGGTTTGAATATTCACCAGTTTGCTGTTTCGGCAATACCTTTTCATTAGTTTCCCAAAAGCATTGTCGGGTACCGATTGTGCATCCGTGGTGATGTGCATCAGAAATTCTCTTTTACCTGAAAGAAAGAAACGAAACTGATTAAGCATAAGGTAAACTCCACCTACCATGAGGGTGCCCATGAAAGCGATGGCGTAGAGTTTTACTCCGGCAGCCAAGCCAATGGCCAGCGAGAAAAAAATGAACATGATATCGGAGGCATCCTTTACGGCTGTTCTGAACCTGATGATAGACATGGCGCCCACCATTCCAAAGGCCCGGGCAAGATTGTTGCCGATGACCATAATCACGATGGCGGTAATCATGGTGAGCATGACCAACGAGATGTTAAAGGATGAGGAATAATTGAGACCTTTGTAGGTGTATTTGTACAAAGAAGCGATTAGTAAACCACAAAGCATGGCCACAAATACATTGGCCACCACATCGGTAGCTGTTATGCTGAAAGTGAAAAGGCTTTGAATGTCTTGCATTTTGAGTAAATTCTAATAGGTTAGTTTTTTGTTGTATCTTGCCACATCATAGCCTATGGTGTATTTGGAAATGGCATCTTTGCGAAGTCCAAACTCATGTACAATGGAACGGGCCCATCCTGGCATTTCATTGGTGAAATATTTAATTTCCATTACAAAATGCTGTTTGAACAGGGGTTTTAATCCATGTTCATCATAAAGCTCTTTGTACTGAGGTGTTGTTTTTGAGCGGATATTTTTATCAAAAGTGATGCGCACATTGTTGTCCAGTTTCCCGTGAAATGCTTCTCTTTCATATACCACCAGATTGCTTGGGGTATAGTTTTTCTTTTTCAGATGGAAAAAAAATCTTCGGGCATCGTCCAGCGCATCTTTGTTGGTATCGGTTAATATATGGTCTTCAATATTTCCAAATCTGATGACTTGTTCCAGATTTTTGTAAAGCACAAGTGCCCTGTGTTTTTTTATCCGACCTCCGATTTTTCTTTTGATTTCCAATACAACCTTGCTGTTTGGCTGCAACTGGTTGTATCCTCTGATGCGCAACTTTCGCCGCAGTTTGATGCCACTCTCTTTTTGGGTATAGCATTCCATATTGTAAGAATCGAGATAGATACTGCGAACAGTATATTGCCTGACTCCGTTACGGGAATTCCGGGTATTTCCATCCATCACCAGAAAGGGGGACAAGCGTTGCCGGAGCGCAGGCATGCGATCGTTGGGAACCAGGTATTTTTGTTCGTAGCGTAATGCCATATCAATTACTTCTGATGGTGTGGATGAACCTTTTGAAATGTCCCATCAGGGAGATGGTGTCTGTGATGATTTTTCCTTCTACTTTGAGACCGGGATGAAGACTATTATCATTATTATTGATCAGGCAGGTGATAAAAACAGCCTGATGCCCGTTTAGTTGTTGTACATCCTGATTGATGCTGATGATTTCGCCTGTTTTTTCTTTGTTTCCCGGTGACCTGGGGATAACAACTTTCATCCCGGTGGAAATATGTCTCAACTGACTAACATCCACCGGCATCACAAGGATCATTTTATGTTTGTTGATCACCTTTGCCAAAACTTCATCTTCCACTGATTCCTTGTGTACATCCTGTATGAGGGTTCCGGAAATAGGGCATTTTATTTTAAAAGCTTCAAGTCTTTCCCGGGTCGCGTCTATCTGTTTTTTGATGGCATTGATGGTAGCATCGATGCGTCTTATTTCTTCTTTCTTAGATCCCCCGATGAGATCTTCGTAATTGGCACGGGCAATCAGAACCTGATGTTTTTTCTGGTTGAAAATATTCTCCACCTGATCAAATTCATGATCGGCAATGACTTTCATGTCATGCAATTGTTTGCTGCGGGCATAATTTCTTTTTTCCGTTTCCAGATCGGCTTCAGCAAGCCTCAATTCTTCCAGTGCCGCACGGGTGCGTTCAGGCTTTTCACCGCTGGTGTTAATGTCTCTCAGTCGTTGTTGCTCTATCAGTTCGCGCTGAAGTTCCAGTAGTTTGTACTTCTCCTGATGCGAGAACAATTCACCAATGGTATCTCCTTTTTGGACTGATGAGCCGGGCCTGACTTTTGACTCAAAAAGAAACCCGGAATGATCCCCCCGCTCAAACTCAGTGGTTGAGTAGTAAGGGACTGTCTTGTTTTGGTTATCCGTCAGGATGTTGACTATGGTTCCATTGGACAGTTTTATTAAAGCCCATTCTTTTTCAGGGAATAATACTCCCTTGCTGTTGATGGCATAAGGGGTTTCGATATACACACCTCCCAGGGTAAATAGCCCCACAATAAGTACCAGTCCTGAAGTTACTTTTAAGTGATTTGACATCATAATAATTACTCCTGTGTGTTTTCCTGATTTCTGAAAAGATCAATCGTCCGGTTTCATCTTTAGGTCTTCTGTTTGATTCAGATTGATATAGCCGTTTTCTTTATTGATGGTCGAATAATCCGTTTGTATAGCATTAAAACCATCCTTGGTGAATTCTATTTTGAAACTGGAATAGGGGGCCAGGCGTATTCTGAACTTTCCTTCCTGGTCGGAGGTGTAGGTTTTTGTTTCATTGGACAAATTGGCTACCGAAATTTTTACTCCGGGAATGGGAGATCCGTTATCGGAACGGGTTATTTGACCGTAAATGCCATAAGCCGGCATAGGTCTGAGCATCATGAAATAGGAGTCTTCGGTGTTTTCAAGTTCTATGGTCTCTTCATAGGGGTAGTAATACTCTACTGCTGCCATGGCCGTAATAGATCCCTTCAGTGAACTGTTAAGCAGCAGAAAGCCTTCCTGATCGGAGGTTGCTTCACCCAGGTAGCGACCTTCGCTGTTGAGAAATCCTACGATAACACCAGGAACAGGAACCTGTGACTTTTGATCGATGACCTTTATTTTGTAATGATCCGGTAATGTATCTTTTTGTGCGGTTTTTTCTTGTTCAAAGGATATTGGTTTAAGGATGGAAAAGCTGTAGATGTCGTCATGACCTTCTCCTCCGGGTCGGTTGGAGGCGAAAAAACCGGTTTTTTCATCGGGATTGATGAAGATGGAAAAATCATCCTTTTCGGAATTAATGGGGTATCCCATATTTTTGATGAGGTATTTGCCTTCTATGTTTCTGGCTATGAACAGATCGAGTCCTCCCATGCCCATGTGTCCGTCGGAAGCAAAATAGAAATCTCCGGTTGAACTGATATAAGGGAACATCTCGTTTCCTTCGGTATTGATTTCGGGGCCTGCATTGACGGGAGTTTCCCATCCGTCTTTTGAACGATTGACATACCATATATCGCTTTTCCCGTATCCTCCGGGTCTGTCGGAGGCAAAATAGAGCCGGTTGTTGTCATAAGTCAGCCACGGGTGTCCACTCGAGGAACCGGGTTCGTTGAAAGATAGTTCCTGTGGCTCTGTCCAGTTTCCTTCCGGTGTGCGTGTGGAATGTACAATTTTAAGCCGGTTGTAGTTGTCGCTGCCCTCCTGTTTTAATACTGAATGGAATTTATTGCGGGTCAGAAAGATTTCTGTGCCTGTAGTGTTAAAACACAATGGCCCATCATGAAATATGGTTTTGAATTGATTGAGAAATAATTGAGGAGAAGAAAAACCATCACCGCGGGGAACGGCCCGGAAAATATTCAGGTAGGGCTGGTGGTTACGGGCTGTTTTTCTTTTGATGGCACTACCTAAGGGTCGGTCTGAGGTGAAATACATAATTCCGTTTTGGATCAGCGGTGAAAAGTCGGCGTAGGCACTGTTGAAAATTACCGGAGTAATAGAGTAACGATTGGTGCTGGTGGTGTTTTTTACAAATTCAAAGGTATTGACTTGTTCCTGCGCTCTTGAATCAGTGGGAAACTCTTTGTTGTAGCGCAACATGATGCGATCGGCACTTCGGTATTGGCCAAGTTCCTGAAGAACCCGTGCATAAGAATAAAGAAATCGTCCGGGGATGAATTCCTCACCGATATTTGAGAAAATTTCCGCAGCTTTAACGGGTTGATTTATTCTGAAGAAGGCAATGGCCATCAATCCTTTTTCCTCGTTGTTGAGTTTGTTTTTTTTAGCCAGTTTTTCAAAAATGTTGATTGCCCGTGGGTAAGCGCCGTTATTAAATGCACGAATAGCTTTTTGTGACTGGTTGGATGAGGCTTTCACCATGGTATATTCATTCCGGGTTTGGCCGAATGAAGGTTGAAAGATAAAAGCAATAAAAAGGAGCATGAGCAGGTTCCTCATTGCCGAGCAAATTTTCCAGACGGGGAAAGTATGAAGTACAGTCTTTCGCATTTTTGGGTGCTTTTGGAATTAAAAATATCGGGGCGACACCAATCTTTCTTTCATGAATCCTTTGAAGTCGTAACTGATTACTACTTCGTGGGTGCCCGAGTCAAAGGGTTTCAAATCTGAAGTGGGAAAGTCATAAGAGTAGCCCACCATTAGCTGTGGCGATAACTGAATACCGGTCAGGAGCACAATGGCCTGATCTATTCGGTAAGAGGCTCCTGCCCATAATGTTTCGTTAAAAAGTAACTGGCCCGTTATTTCGGTGGAGAGCGGAGCTCCCTCAACAGCCCGGGTGATAAATGAGGGCTTGAACTTAAAAGTACGCTGACGTCCGAAAACCACTCCCGCCATGAGGTAATAATGGCGTTGCAATTCTGAAAGGGTTCCTGTGGTTGTTTGGTTTCCGCTCAAATCGGTTTCAATAAGGCGTGGGATCGATGCACCCATGTAAAAGTGATCACTGTAGAGGTAGAGACCGAATCCAGCATTGGGTTTGAATTTCTGTTCCAGATCTTTCTCAAAAGCCGGATCGCTGGCATCGGTGTTGAGCCCTCTGAGCCCCACATGGTAGTTGAAAAATCCGCCTTTAATGCCCATGGAAAGTTGCAGCTTCCTGCTTACCCTGATTCGGTAGGCGTAACTCACATTGAGGAACAGATTACTGACCGGACCGTAATTGTCAGTCACCATTGAAAGACCAAGCCCCATTTTCTGACTGTTCAGGGGGGTGTGAACAGCAAAATCGTAGGAGCGTGGTGCTCCCTCCAGCCCTGCCCATTGATGGCGTGAGAGCAAGAGAACATTCAGCGCCTCCCGTGTGCCGGTATAGGCCGGATTTACAGTCATGGTGTTGAACATGTACTGCGAGTATTGCGGTTCCTGTTGGGCTGTTGCCAGTGGAGTAATCCCTGTCAGTAGCAGAAAGGCCCACAAGTATCTGCGTAAGCTTATGGTTTTTAATAATGGCCCCATAACATTTGTTTTTTCTTATATTTTGTGGTGTTTTATCTTGCCAGATAAAGATATCCCTTCAGTGTTTTGTTGGTGTCGTATATGGTGATGATGTAATAGTAGGTTCCGGCGGGAAGTCCTTTCCCTTTGCTTA
>DHQK01000083.1:8719-9287 GCA_002411085.1 Marinilabilia sp. UBA5340
ACTGCTCCCCAGCGATTGAATATTACAATTCCTACACGGTCGTATTCATGCAGCCACGGGATATTGAATTCGTCACTGATCCCATCACCATTGGGCGAAAATCCCCGGGTGATTTCAAACTCCTCATAACAGGGATCCGCATCATACCAGTCAGGAATGCCATCATTGTCACAATCACCGTCCCCTTCAGTCATATCGGGTATTCCATCGTTGTCCGAATCGCCAATCGGATTCCTCTCACGGGTGTTTACGGTAATGGAGACCGTGGCCGTGGCACATAGCGAAGGTGTCCCGTCGTCGCAAACGCGGTATTCAAAAGTATCGGTTCCGGTAAACTCCGGATGAGGTTGGTAAACAAAAGTTCCGTCTCCGGAGATCGTTACGGTGCCGTTTTCCGGATGTGTGGCAGGTGTGGTGTCGATGTTTAAGATATCGTCGTCGGGGTCACTGTCGTTGTCCAGCAGGGAGGTTCCTTCAAGGATGTCGAATTGGAGCATTTCGAAGGAGTCATTTACTGGTACGGGAGCTTGATTTTGGGTTGGTTCGTCATTGTCGGTGTTGGTCACCA
>DHQK01000170.1 GCA_002411085.1 Marinilabilia sp. UBA5340
AACATTTGCTGGATTCCGGGAACAGGATGGCAATCTCATTATGCCGGTTATGCCAATAACCCGGTAACTGGGAATAATATTGGATACGCTGTGCACATATATCCAGGTTATTGGGGAGGCGTTCGCAATTACCAGGCATTCCAATCAGCCTGGGATCAGAACGTTAAACCTGTGGCAGATTTCGCACCAATAGCAATCACGGAAACCGACTGGGCTCCCGAAGGGTATGACACCTTTGGAACAGCTACAACAGGTACAGCAGGGGGCGACGGATTTGGTGCCAACCTGAATCATATTACATATAACTCAGGAAATGTAAGTTGGAATGTTCTATGCCCCGAAAACTTAATCCATCAGGGAGATCCCAATGGCGGTATTGCTTATGATGGAAACTGGCAGGCATGCGCAGCTCCAGTTAAACACTGGTTCTCAGAATTTGCAAACAGCAATCTGCCATCATCTGATTGCAATAACTCTTCTTCAGGCTGTAGTGGATCTACGTCACTTCCAAATGGAACTTATTACATAACCGCCAAGCACAGTGGAAAAGTTCTTGATGTCTATAATTTTTCTGAAGAAGATGGAGCCAATATTGTACAATGGGATCTGGGAGGTGATGAGAACCAACAATGGATCGTTGAACAAGAAAACGGATACTATACAATTAAGAGTGTTCTTAGCGATAAATGTCTTGATGTCTCCGATTGGTCAACTGATGATGGAGCGAATATCCAACAATGGGCATGCAATGGACAAGAAGTTCAGCAGTTTTGTTTACAGGACATGGGTGATGGATATTATACACTCACCAATAGAAATAGCGGAAAATGTATCGATGTAGAAAATGCTTCCACAGAAAATGGTGCAAACGTACAGCAGTGGACTTGTTTCAACAATGAGTGTCAGCAATTTTCTTTCACTCCGGTAAGTAACAATTCTGGCTCAACAAACCTCACTGAAGGCATATACACCTTAATAAACAGAAATAGTGGTCAGGCATTAGACTGTTTCAACCTGGGAAGTGCAAATGGAACAAATGTCGTTCAATGGCCATCTACCGGACAAACCAATCAACAATGGAATATCACTCAGGCATCCGAGGGATATTACAGAATATCACCAGTCCATGCTCCCGATCAGGCTTTGGATATTACTGATGCTTCAAGCGAAGACGGAGCCAATGTTCAACTTTGGCAATACTGGGGGAATGATTGCCAGCAATGGAGATTTATTGATTCCGGAGAAGGCTATTATCAAATTGAAGCCCGACATAGCGGTAAACTTCTTGAGATTGCAGGTGCTTCAGGCTCAAACGGTGCTAACGCGCAGCAATGGCCGGCCAATGGCCATCATTGTCAGCAATGGTCTCTGGAGCAAGTTCTAAAAAACGCCTCTGCTAAAAATAACATGGATGAAGAGAAAGATCTTCTTGAATTCACCATCTTCCCCAATCCAAGCAATGGCCGTTTATTCATTAAGGTACCCTCAACATTCGAAAAAGAAAAGATCAATATCGCTATTTATGATTTGTCAGGGAAAGTCGTATTCGCAAAAACTTTTGAAACTCAAAAGCAAATATCACTACACCCTAAAATTGAAGAAGGATTATACTTCATGAAAATTTATACAGAAAAGCAGGAATTGGTTAGAAAAATAAAAATAAGCAACTAATAACAAAGTGGGTGAGAAAGGGATGAATTCTTTTCTCACCCACTTACTCTAAAAACCTATAATACTTTAAACTAACAAAACCCAGAAAAAGGCTGTCAGAAAAAGTCGCTAACACCAATAGTAATATCCAGAAAATAACGTATTCGATTCTAACGTTACGTGAATTAACAATAAAGAAAATGCACACCCTGTCTTTGTCCTAAAAAAATACTTATAGTCTAACATAGGTCTACAAAGGTTTTCAGAAGAACTAACTTGTCAATCAAAATAATTTTATATCAAATAAAAACCCCGAAGTCGCAGTCAACGAGTCCGGGGCATTATAAAAAGCTATATATTTTAAACCTCCAAAGATTTGAATTTTCGTTTTTCAGTAATTCCTAATAAGTTTTAGATACTACCACCTTTCCATATCCTTTTTCAGCATTGCCGATCACATAAACGCCTGTTACAAGTCCGGAGACGGCATTCTTGCGTTTTACCCCTGAACGAAGCAACTTGCCGGTTACAGAATATACTTCCACCTTATCATCAGGCAATAATTCTTCAAAAACGACCTCTTGTACAGAGGTATCATATTCATCCGAATTGGAAAGAAATACATCTTCAATAAGAATTGGACTTCCACCCAATGACCAAAATCCCACAATATATATATGTGATGGATCCAAAGCAATTAACTGGCCATCGACCTCTTTCTTCATGCGATTCAAATCAATAACCAATTCTGTTTCATCCTGAACATCGTAAGTAAAAGGTGAAGACCAGTAACTGCTCTCATCAAAAATGCGAAATGAGGCATTCCCTCCCGGAATATCTTTAAGTTTAACAACCAGAAACTTATATCCTGACAAATCCAGTCCGTTATCGTATTGCCAACCACCGAACCCATATTGTCCTGTAATCAGTTCGCCTGTAGATTCATCGAAAGTTCCCGTTTCCCAGATGGAAGGATTAAAACCTTCATTGGTTAAAGGAAAAGTGCTTACTACCACGGTAAAGCTGACACTTTGCTGATTTCCAAGCTTATCTTCATAAGTGGCGGTAATATTGGCTTCTCCATTTTTTTCAGCAACAACTTGTCCATTCACAACCTCAGCGACCTCAGGATTGCTGTTTTCAATAGAAACTTCTGAAGATACAGTTTCCGTATGCCCGTCAAGAAAAAGAGCAGTAATTCTTAATGTCCTGTGGCTTCCCAAAACCAGTTCCAACTCCTGGTCGTCCATATACAATTGATCCAAAGTCAACTGTTCTGCTGTAAAGCCTGTAAAACTATCATC
>DHQK01000184.1 GCA_002411085.1 Marinilabilia sp. UBA5340
AGGCCTTAAAAAATAATAAACATGCTTAGAAAACTTGCATTCATGTTTTGAAATGTTGTAAAAGTTACTAATTTTGCATTAAACAATAACTTTATTGAAGGAATTAAATACCTGTTTTGATTTCCTGTTAAATTAAGATTAATTAATGAAAGTTGACAAATATTTTTAATGTTTGTAATTTGATTGTTTCATTTGTCCTATATTTTTAATTTTAAACCTATTATCTATGAAGAAAGTACTTTTAGCACTTTCGTTCCTCATGGTATTTGGGCTGGGGTCTGTCCTGGCACAAGCCCAAACCATAAGTGGAACTGTTACGGGAAGTGAAACCGGAGATCCAATTCCGGGAGTTTCCGTTTTTGTTAAGGGCACCACTATTGGTACAGTTACCGATGTTGATGGTGCTTATTCATTGAATGTGCCTGATGACGCTGATGTTTTGGTGTTTTCATTTATTGGAATGGAGACTCAGGAAATAACCGTTGATGGACAATCAACAATTGATGTGGCTATGGTTGATGAGTCGATTGCAATGGACGAGGTGGTTGTAACTGCATTGGGTATTTCAAGAGAACGTAAATCTTTAGGATATGCCGCTCAGGGAGTAGATTTTGAAGAAATTATGGCTGCGAATAATGTAAATCCAATGTCAGCCCTCTCAGGAAAAGTTGCTGGTCTTAGCATTGCAGGTCAAAACTTTGCTGGTTCGCAGAATATAATGATTCGCGGAGGTAGTTCTTTTAGTCAGAGCAATCAGCCCTTATTCGTGGTTGATGGTGTTCCTATTAGTAATGAGAACTTTAACGATACTGAGACTCAGCGAGGTGGTGGTGGTTACGATTATGGATCAATGACTAACGATTTGAACCCTTATGATATTGAGAGTATCGAAGTGTTGAAAGGTAGTGCAGCCTCCGCTCTTTATGGTAGTCGTGGTCAGAATGGTGTTATCATGATTACCACCAAAAAAGGGAAAAAAGGAACCAAAGATTTCAGTGTTGAGATTAATTCCGGAATTAGTTTTGAGAAAGTAAGTATTCTGCCAAAACAGCAAAATTCTTACGGTGGTGGCTACGTATATGATCCTGAGACAGGAGTGTATGATAATGATGGTTTTGCCCAGGCTACCATTGATGGTCAAACCTATGATGTTGTAGATTATAGCATGGATGAAAGTTGGGGGCCGAGATTTGATTCCAATAAGCAGGTCCTGCATTGGTGGGGTATTGCCGATTATGAGCAGGGAATTACATCTTCTCCGCAAACAGGAGCCTGGATTGCTTCGCCTAATGATGTTGAGGAGTTTTATGAAACTGGTGTAGCATATCAAAACTCAGTGAATATTACCAAATCTAACGAAAATTCCGCACTCCGAATTGGTTATACTAATGTAGATATGACTGGTACAGTGCCCAACTCAGAACAAACCAAGAATACCTTTAATATCAACGGAAACATTAATTTGTTCGAAGATATTATTGAATTGGTATCTAACTTGAGTTATGTTCGAACGGATACAAAAGGACGTCCACAGTTTGGTTATGGTGATAATTCACAATCTCAGAAGTTTTTCCAGTGGGGTCAGCGTCAGTTGGACATGGATCGCTTGGCGAATTATGTGAATCCTGATGGGACGCAGAGAGTATGGAACAGACGAAGTTTAACCAATCCGACTCCTCTTTATTCCGATAACCCTTATTGGACCGCGTATCGCAACTATCAGGACGATGACAGAACGAGGATTTATGGCAAGACTGGTATTCGTGTGAATGTTACAGATTATTTACATGCTTCCGGAAACGTATATTTGGATACGTATACTTTCAATCAGCGTGAGAGAGTGGCTAAAGGCTCTCAGGCTTTGTCTATGTATAAAGAGGTGACACGTCAGGCTACAGAAGTGAACTATGAAGGGAAGCTTGATTTTAATAAGAACTTTGGAGATTATAGTGTTCTGGCCATGGTTGGTGCCAACCTTAGAAAAGAAGATTACTCTCGCCTGGAAGGAGAAACCAGTGGAGGTCTGGTTGTTGACAACTTATATAACTTGAATAACTCCGCAAATCAATCTGTTCTTGATGATTATAACAGAGAAAAGGAAATTCGAAGTTATTTTGCTTCAGCCAGTGTTGGGTACAGAAGCTTTGCCTACCTGGATGCAACTTACAGAAAAGATTTTGATAGTTCTTTACCATCAGGAGCTAATGATTATGCTTATTCTTCTGTTTCTGGTAGCTTGATTCTTTCAGAGTTATTGGATATTCCGCAGATTAACAATCTGAAATTGCGTGCCAACTATGGAGAAACAGGTAATGGAACTGATCCTTATCAGGTATTTAATACTTATGCCATTGGTACACCTTTTAATGGTACACCTCAGTTTACAAATTCAATTACCTTGAAAAACCAGTCTCTAAAACCGGAGTTGACCACTGAGGTGGAATTCGGTCTGGAGGGTGTGTTTTTTGGAAATCGTTTAGGATTTGATTTTAGCTGGTATGACAGAAATACGGATAACCAAATTGTGCCTATTGAGGTATCCGGAGCTTCAGGTTATGTAGAAAAAGTAATCAACGCCGGTAAAATTCAGAACACAGGTATCGAATTGTTAGTGTACGGTACGCCGGTTCGCACCAGCGATTTTAGCTGGGATGCAAGTTTTAATTTTGCTAAGAACAAAAACGAAGTACTGGATCTGCCTGATGGATTGGATAAAATACAGTTGATGTACACTCCGTTCAGCGGAGCTTACCTGAATGCTGTAGAAGGTAAAACTTTCCAGCAGTTGTTTGCTTATGACTATATTTATGATAATAATGGCAATAAAGTGATAGATCCCTCTACTGGTTTTTATGCTACCACTGGAGATCTTACTGATGTAGGATCTGTTTTGCCTGATTATACCATGGGAATCAGAAATGCTTTTCAGTACAAAAACTTTGATGCCAGTTTTCTGATAGATGCGTCTGTTGGAGGAAATTATTACTCATTGACCCACATGTGGGCAATGTATTCAGGTATGGCTGAAGAGACTGCTATTCCTACGTCAGGCGGAAATACAATTCGTGAAGATGGTATTGTGTTGGATGGTGTATTAGCCGATATGACTGTTGATACTGAGGGTAATATTGTTTTTTCTAATGTTCGGGATAATGACATGAGAATCTCTGCCAATGATTATGGCGAACTTCACTATCACGGTTATGGAACCCCAAGTGCTACCAGTATCTTTGATGCAACTTATTTCAAGTTACGTGAAGTTACAGTGGGATATACTTTCCCTAAGTTTGTAGATCTTATTGAGTCTTTACGTCTGTCTGTATATGGCAGAAACCTTGCTACATGGGGACTGGATAACGAAGGAATTGATCCTGAAACCATTGTTGGTGGTTCTGGAAATATTCAGGGACTTGAAGGTGGAATTGTTCCTGCAACAAGATCTTATGGCTTTAATATCAGAATTGTACTATAAAAAATACTTGAAGTATGAAAATGAATTTCTTTAAATATATCATGTTGATATTTGCAGGATTGACATTCTTTGCCTGCGAAGTTGACTATCTGAGTGATCCTAATGAGCCAGAAGTTGCTCCTACACCAGGGATTCTTAACAGAGTTCAAAAAAGGTTAATGGATGATACTCGTGATGAGTGGTTTTCCGGTCGTCAAATGTTACTTTGGGTACAATATTGGAACCAGGTAAACTATACTGAGGAGGATCGTTTCCAGTATAGAGAGTCAGTGAACCAGGGAGCTTGGGATGACTTGTATAAAAATGCCCAGGACTTGTGGGATATTATTGATTTTAATACCGATGAAGCAACGAAAGGTGATATGGCCCAGTTTGGACCAAATGTCAATCAAATTGCCGCAGCACGCGTAATGTTGGTTTACACTTATCTTTATGCTGTTGAATTGTGGGGAGATGTTCCTTATGCCTCTTATGGTAGCGATAATGAGTCTTTTCAGGCCAACAGGCTAAAGGCAGATGATATTATGGATGTAGCTTATGCAAGTCAGGAAGATATCTATGTGGATATGCTTAATGAGTTAGATGAAGCTGAAGCCAGTATTGTAGGCGATTATGTAATGGATGGTGACAACTTCTTTAGCGGTGATGCCACCAAATGGAAGAGATTTGCAAATTCTTTGCGTTTGAGAATTGCCAATCGATTAAAGGGAGTTTATTCCGGTGCACAAACCCATATTGATGATGCTATTGCCTCAGGAGTAATGGAATCAAATGAGGATAATGCCGGAGTTCCTTATGAAGCGAATGCGGAAAATGGTTCACCCATGTACCTTGCTTATTATGTAGAGAACCGGACTGATTTTGCTCCTTCAATGCAATTTGTTGAATTGTTGAAAGGAAACAGAGGTAATTTCTCTGCAGATCCCCGATTGGATATCTTTGTTGCAGATAATGCTGATGGATTTAAAATTGGAATTCCATTGACAGCCAGTAATGGTATTGTCTCAAGTTTCGAGCATGAGTCCTTCCCCGGTGAAGCAATTATTGGAACAGCTTCAAAGGCTCCTGCGTATACTGAGATCTACATGGAGTATGCTGAGGTTTGTTTTATTATGAGTGAACTCAATAGCTGGGATCAGACCTGGTACGAAGAAGGGGTTCGCGCATCCATGGAACGTTGGGGCGTTTCTACAGAAGAGATAGATGCCTATATTGCGACTTTACCTCCTGCGACAGAGGAAAATGTGATGATGCAAAAATATATTGCACTCTATATGCAGCCTATGGAAGCATGGAGCGAATATAGGCGTACAGGATATCCAAATACGCTGGTAAAGCCGAATGAAGAATATACCTACTCATGGCAATTTATGAGGGGTGGTGCTGTAGTGGATACCTCGGCTACCTATACTTTTAAACCAATCGGTGGTCTGACAGATGTTCCAGCCAGGAACAAGTATCCTCTCAATGAGGCAAGTGTTAATGGTGCAAGCCTTAGTTCTGCAGTTAGTGCAATGGGAGGAAACGAACAAGACACTGAGTTGTGGTGGATGGAATAAAATTCACCTTTTAATCTGGCTATTATTTCCCGTAATAGTTTTTGTGAGGGGCAGTGCTTTCGGGCGCTGTCCCTTTTTTGGTGTGATAGGCTTCCTGAGTTGTCCCCGGGATGCGTCGTGAGGTAAACGTAGGGGGAGAGGATGGAAGAGGTTGAGGCTGAGGTTGAGGAAAAAATGATTCGGTCAATCAAACATGTATCAGAGGGGGACAAAAGAATGTATGTACGTGTCGCCTCATCCGAGGTTGTAACAATCATCCAGCCAAAAAACGAACAATCTTTGTTTGGTTCCAAAAAAGCAAAGGAAAAGCTTGGTTTTATACACACTTCTCAATTTGTCTGTTCCAGCCCCGGCGGGGCGACAGTATGGTGAAAATATTTCAAAACAGCTCCTCGGGATTGATGCTGAGAAATTCCCGGATAGAAATACCTGCCGAACCTACGAGTAGAGTTTGGGAAGGAGAGAACTTTTTTACAAAAGCCTGCATTCCTCCTGATGGCCTTTTATTGCCACTTTTTACTTCGATTGCAATAGTTTTTCCTGCAGATTCAAGTATAAAATCCACTTCGTTGTTTTGTTCCCTCCAATAAAATAGGCGAAACCTCTTGCTCATTGCATAATTGATGAGATGGGTTCCGATTGTTGATTCGACCAACCGTCCCCATTTGATAGGTGACAAAATTGTTTCTTTAAAGTTTTCATTTCCCTGTGCTGTTAGAAGGGCATTATTGAAAACCTGAAATTTGGGGCTTGAAGCCCTTGTTTTGAATTGTTTCCCTGAAAATTTTTCAATGCCTCCCAGTAGTCCTGATTGCTGAAGTAAATTAAGGTAGTGTGACAGGGTTGTGGTGTTCCCGGCATCCTGCAACTCTCCAAGAATTTTATTGAATGAAATGATTTGTCCGGAATACAGTGCCCCAATTTCGAATAATCTTTTTAGGAGAGCAGGCTTGTCAATTCTCGAAAGCATTAGGATATCTTTCGAAATACTCGTTTCTATCAGTGCATCTTTTACATAGTTTTTCCATCTGTTTTCATCTTCAATTAAATCTGCTGTTCCCGGATAACCACCAAAATAGATGAATTGTTCCAGTGTCCAGTTGAATGCAGCATTCATTTCCTGATAAGGCCAGTGGTTTACGTGTATGATTTCAAATCGTCCTGTGAGTGATTCTGTAAGCCCTTTTTGTATTAGAAGGCGTGAAGATCCCAACA
>DHQK01000143.1 GCA_002411085.1 Marinilabilia sp. UBA5340
TGTTACCGGCAATAAAATATGTATGATTTTCGGCAAATAAGGATGTATCAAAATCGGCAAATAAGGATGCATGATTTTGGTTTAAAAATAGGATGATTAATTGTTAAATTCAAAGAAATTTTTTCGGTTTGCCATTCGGTACCCTTTCCCTTGTAATTTTATGATATCACAGCGAAAAAGTATTCTGTCAAGAATGGCGGTAACAATCACGCTGTCCTCCAGGAACTCAACCCAATCTTTAGGCGACTTATTTGTTGTGATAATCAAAGAAGTTTTCCCATGTAATTCATTTATCAGGTTAAAAAACGCTACCGCCTCCTGTTTTGTGACGGGAAACATCATAATATCATCAATAACAAGCAAGTGAGCCTTGATAATTCGCTTGTATTCATTCGCAGCAGTTCGTGTTATATCTTTCATTTTTAATACCTTGATAACATCTTCCATGGTTTTAAAATAGGCTTTGTAGCCCTGTTCAATGGCATCAAAACATAGCCCCGCAGCGAGATAAGTTTTTCCGGTTCCGGAAGGTCCCATAAAAACTAAATTATAGCCTTGTTCGAGCCATTTAAGCTCTCTGATTTGTTTGAGTTGGGCTGTTTGTAGTCCATTGTCAACAGAAGAGTCATACAGGTCTAAATTGTAATTCAGCGGTAGTCGTGCCTGCTTTGTTCGTGTTTCCATGTCTTTGGCTTTTCGGGTTTGTATCTCTTTTTCCATGAGCCAACCAACCAATTCGAGGTAGGTACATTGCTCTTTTTCGGCCTTTTGAATGATTTCATCCAGTGTGGCGCCCAGCGAAGCAAGTTTCAAAGTCTTGCATTGTTGTCTGACAACGTCTGATTTTGTCATGTTAGTCTGTATTAAGCGTTAAAAATAGATTCATAATCATCAATGTCACTGATTAAAGGTGTTTCATTGGTTTTGCTGAATGTTGCATTATTACCCAGAGGTTTTATCTCGGGAAGGTTGATGTGCTGCTCCTGTTGTGCTTCAAGAACGTGCCATGCCTGTACAAATTCAGTGGCAGAATAGAGTTGATTTTGGAGACAAAAGTCCAGTGTTTTATCGTTAAGTGAAGCATCATTGCTTTGTCCCAGCACCTTTTGCAGGCATTGCAATTGATCACGCATATATCTGGGGTAACGGCTTTTGATTTCGGCCAGGTATCTGTTAGCTGTATCCAATGAAGAAAACTGACTGGCAACCAATTCACTCATTCTCAAAATGCTTTTTGAACGATCGCGTTTATGATTGGAATTGGAAATTGTTCTGCCTTTGTCTATCGCTTTTTTGTGGGTGCAAATCAATACTCCATCAGTAGTGAATATTTCAATTGTTTCAATCTTTTCTTTCAAAATAACCTCCATGATACCCTTTTGATAAGTACCCGTAGGAACCGAATAAAAGTTGCTTTTAAACGTCACAACATTGTTTTTCCGGACAGAGTAATAACCTTCCTCTGGCTCTTCAATTTGTATTGGAAAATAAGGCTTTAAATGCTTCTTTTCGACAAGAAATTCTGAAGCCGGAATTCGTTTCGTGTAGTTATGTTCAAGTGCATTGGCTGTGCGTCTCAACCATGCAAGGGCTTCCTGGTTCAAAGTATCCACGTCATGATAAAGGCGATTGTACAAAAAATTCTTTTTCACGTACTGCACCACGTTTTCCACCTTGCCCTTGCTTTCAGGATCGGCCTTCCGGCAAAAGTGCAGTTCAAAGCTTCTTGACCTTGTGTACTCTCTGAAAAACCGTGTTAGAATGATGTTTCCGAAGTTTTCATCAACCACCATAACCCTGTCCTGATCGTAAACAATGGTTAAGGGAACGCCATTAAAAAAGCTGAAGCTTTTCTCATGCGCCTGACATGTAGTGAGCGAGGTAAACGGTTTATCAGAAAACCAGACATACTTCATCCTGCTACAGGAGAGTACCATGGTAAAAAACCAAACCTTTTTGCGTTTCCCGCTGCTAGTTCGCATGTTGTAAACACCGAAGTCGACCTGAGCCTGGTACCCACGTGGAAGATCTTCTACTGCTCCGTATTCTCTGGGGTTAATAGCAACAGGTATGTTGTGCTTTTGACGGACAAACATGGTAAAATTGTAGACTGTCCGCACGCTTACTTTTGGAAGATCAGGGTAGTGCTCCTTGAGCCAGTCAAATATCTGGGCAGAAGATGTCTCGGGAAACTTAGCGAGTTTTTCTCTGACAAAATCCTCATAAGGGTTAAGGATTTTGTGGCGATATTGGGTTTTTATCAGGAAGTCCTCGTACTCATCTTCAGTCATATTGAGGTATTTCCTGACAGTGCGGCTATCCATTACAGCATAGCGAGCTATTTTAGGGCAACTAAAGCCCATTCGACTTAATTTGTGTATTTCATGATACATGATCCAATTGTTTACATCTTTATCGTTCATAATCAGCGGTTTTAAAAGGTTTTTGATAAAAAACGCTGATAGGACGAAAAAATTTGGTTTGCAGTTCTCAGGATTGCCCCCCGGGGGCAATCCTGAGAACTCCAAA
>DHQK01000242.1:0-2165 GCA_002411085.1 Marinilabilia sp. UBA5340
AAGAATACTACAATATCATCGGTACCGAAACACAGCGACTCACCGATATGGTCAACCGGATTCTCAACTTTTCAAGACTGGAAAGCGGCCGCCAGAAATTTGATTTTTCTACCTGCGATTTAAATACCATTACCGCCAGCGTTCTGGAAACCTATGAATTTCACCTCCAAAAAAAGGGGTTTGATATAGAATTCCATGCAGGTGATCATTTGCCATTGATTCAGTGTGACAAAGAGCGCATCGCTGATGCCATCATCAACCTGATTGACAACGCGATAAAATACAGCAAGGAGAATAAGAAGATTGAACTATTCACCGGAACGTCCAGGCATTATTCTTATGTTGAAGTGAAAGATTACGGCCCAGGAATCCCGCGTAAAAAACAAAAACAGGTATTCGATAAATTCTACCGTGTTACATCGGGTAACCTGGCACATGAAGTAAAGGGAACGGGCCTGGGACTTGCCATTGTGAGTGAAATAGTAAAAGCACACAAAGGAAAAGTATCTCTTAGAAGTGAATCAGGGATGGGCTGCTCTTTCAGGCTGAGTTTTCCTGTTAATCACAAATTAGAGAATAGAAGTTAGGCAATAGAGGTTAGAGATTGAAAAACAAACATTTTACTGATATACAAATCATTACAAAAAACAATATATAGTTTGCAAAAAAGCAATGCCATGACACGAATATTAATCGCCGAAGACGAATTACCCATGCTGCAGGGACTCAAAGACAACCTGGAATTTGAAGGTTATGAAGTGGAAACAGCCACTGATGGCACCGAAGGACTGAAAAAACTGATGACCAATAAATTTCACCTGGCACTGCTGGATGTGATGATGCCCGGCATGTCGGGATTCGACGTTTGCAAAGAGGCACGCAACAAAGGCAACAAAACGCCGATTATTATGCTTACTGCCAAGGCGGAAGAAATCGACAAGGTTTTGGGGTTGGAATTTGGGGCCGACGACTACATCACCAAACCCTTTAGCCTGAGAGAACTATTGGCACGTGTAAGGGCCGTTCTGCGAAGAGCCGGAAATGACCATAATGATCAGGATGACCAGACACACCTCATCGGGAATATGTTGGTCAACTTCTCAACCTATACCGCTTCCATCGAAGGAGTGGAAGTAAAACTATCGCATAAAGAATTTGAGATTCTTCATCATCTCTTCAACCACAAAAATGAAACAGTAGATCGCGATGCCCTTCTTGACACCATTTGGGGTAACGATTACCAGCCTACTTCGCGCACCATCGACAATTTCATTCTTAAACTACGTCAGAAAACCGAAAAGGATCCCAACAATCCCAAAATTATCCTAACAGTGCATGGCATTGGTTACAAACTGGTTCTGTAATCGATGACAATTTGTGACAATTGATTACCTGCTGCAGACAATTGAAATATAAAACAGGTGCATCTTTGTAATACCAATAGTTAGAAACACTCTTTTTCGGAGGGGTTCCATAACAACCCTTCCGAGGGTCTCCAAAAGCTCCGGGAAAACTCACATGTGTTCCCCCGGAGCCGGAGGCGACCGAAACACAACAAAACTCATCAAACCATGAAACGAAAAATATTATTACTGGCAGGCACCTTTTTCCTTCTTCTGAACAGCATGCAAATACAGGCTGATATTCTTCCTGTCATCAAACTCAATGGTTACTGGAAATTCAATATCGGAGACAACATGGCCTGGGCAGAAAAAGATTTTGACGACAGTCAGTGGGACGAAATAAGAGTTCCCGGTCACTGGGAAGATCAGGGATATGTGCAATACGACGGGTACGCCTGGTATCGTCTCTCATTTAATGTTCCGGCAGAACTCAGGAACAACCAACTTTATTTATCTCTGGATCGGATTGATGATGTGAGTCAGGTATTTTTCAACGGAGAACTCATTGGTCAAACAGGGTTGTTCCCGCCACGATACGAAACAGCTTACAATAATGCAGGTACTTATCCTGTTCCCGAGGAACTTATCCGTTTCAACGGCACCAATACCATTGCGGTAAGAGTTTTTGATGAGGGACGTGAAGGTGGTTTTGTGGGAAACCGGGTGGCTATGGGGTATGAAAAAGATTTCATTTTGCTGTCCCAGGACCTTTCCGGATCATGGAAGTTCAACATATATTACAATCGCAGTTGCATCAATCCC
>DHQK01000242.1:2425-2552 GCA_002411085.1 Marinilabilia sp. UBA5340
CAATCGCAGTTGCATCAATCCCGGCTTTGACGACTCCGGCTGGAAAAATATCCACGTGCCTGCCACCTGGGAAAGTCAGGGATATCCCGATTACGACGGACAAGCGTGCTACCGCAAAACGTTCCGG
>DHQK01000125.1 GCA_002411085.1 Marinilabilia sp. UBA5340
GAATGTTTACAATTTCCTGAAAGAGAATTATGGTACAAAGATTATTTCAGGGGCTGTGGCCAACGTGAGCTGGAATACCAACGAAGCAGATTGGGTTTATCAGCACACAGGGAAATATCCTGCCATGAATACTTTCGATTATATTCATCTGAACTGGTCGCCGACCAACTGGATTGATTACAATGATATACAGGTGGTTGAAGACTGGTGGGCCAATAATGGCATAGTGAGTGCCTGCTGGCATTGGAATGTTCCCCCTTCAGAGGGTGTGACAGATAACAATCAATTCTCGACTTATGCCGAAGATACAGAGTTTAGTGCGGCTAATGCTCTGGTTGAGGGGACCTGGGAGAATGAGTTTGTGAAGGCGGATTTGGAAGAAATGGCAGAATATCTGAAATTACTTAGAGACAAAAACATCCCTGTTGTTTGGCGTCCACTGCACGAAGCTGCCGGTAATATTTACGAGTATG
The DNA here is from genome assembly GCA_002411085.1 of Marinilabilia sp. UBA5340. Lineage (GTDB taxonomy): Bacteria > Bacteroidota > Bacteroidia > Bacteroidales > Marinilabiliaceae > Marinilabilia. The sequence continues at coordinate 474 of DHQK01000125.1, forward strand.
ATAATGGTACCGCCTGGTTTTGGTGGGGCTATGACGGAGGCGAAGCTTATCGGAATCTATGGATTTATATGTTTGAGTATTTTGAACAACAGGGGTTGAATAATCTGATCTGGGTGTGGACCACTCAGACCAAGGATGAAGCTTTTTATCCCGGAGATGAATATGTGGACATTGTGGGGCGGGATATTTATAATAATGGATCAGGGGTAAACATCGCAGCTCAGTTTGAAGAAATTCAGACAATCTATCCTTCCAAAATGATCACGCTGAGTGAGAATGGAAGTGTGGCTGAAATTTCCGAACAATGGAATAGTGGTGCTCTTTGGTCTTACTTCATGCCCTGGTATGATTATGACAGAACAGTGGATCCTGAATCTGCTGCTTTTGATGAAACCACACATGGTCATGCCAATATTGAGTGGTGGGAGGATGCTTTTTCACTCGATGCGGTTATTACCTTGGATGAAATGCCGGATTTAAAATAGTGTAGATATAATACATTTCATTGAGATTATCGAAATGTAGTCGTATGAATAGACTCTAAATAGTGCTTGTCCATAAACTAAGCAAATTCTGTTTTTAGAGCTGTTTCTGATCAGAAAGTGCCAATTGCCAGGCGGCAAGAATAAAAACGCAAGTGGTACTTTATGGACAGAAACTAAATATTGAATCTCTTTTAAAATAGTATTGGTTGTTTTAATAAGCCCTGAATCAGATATGTCATAGCTGTTTCAGGGCTTTTGGGTTTTGAGAGTTTTGAAAAACAAAGGGTTAAATAGTGTCGGAAAAACTAGGAGTTTAAATATTTGTTTCTTAATTCTGTCTTAGTTGGCGTTTAAAAAGTTCGTATCGTATAGGTAACTGAAATAATTGTACTTGTCCCTGAGAGTTAAATTCTGCTATTTTGTTGAAAATTTATCAGTAGTATTTATACGTAATTTATTGGCGATATGAAAATCAAGAACTCCTGGCTTTTGGCCATCGTATTATCTGTTGGAATGGGTGTACAAGCCCAGAAGTTTGATGGATTGGCTGACACCCCTCCCATGGGGTGGAACAGCTGGAATAAGTTTGCCTGTGACGTAAACGAAGAAATGATTCGTGGCATTGCTGATGCCATGGTGGAGAGTGGAATGAAAGATGCCGGATACGAATATGTGGTCATTGATGACTGTTGGCATGGAGGTCGCGACAGTCTTGGATTTATATATGCAGATTCCACCAAATTTCCCAACGGAATGAAAGCACTGGCAGATTATGTACATTCCAAAGGGCTGAAATTGGGAATTTATTCAGATGCCGGAACCGAAACCTGCGCCGGATACCCCGGCAGTCGGGGGTATGAGTATCAGGATGCACTTCAGTATGCAAAATGGGGCATAGATTATCTGAAATATGACTGGTGCAATACCGAGAATGTGAATCCGATAGGTGCTTATACCACCATGCGCGATGCTTTGTATAAGGCGGGGCGACCAATTCTGTTCAGTATGTGTGAATGGGGCGACAATCAACCCTGGGAGTGGGCCGAAGATATTGGTCACATGTGGCGCACTACCGGCGATATTTACCTCTGTTGGGATTGTAAACATGATCATGGTGGTTATTATTCATGGGGTGTTACCCGTATCCTGGATATGCAGGACGGATTGAGAAAGTATGCCGGTCCCGGTCATTGGAACGATCCGGATATGCTTGAAGTAGGTAATGGAATGCCTGTGAATGAAGATCGGGCTCATTTTTCTATATGGGCAATGCTTGCCGCTCCTCTGATCTCAGGTAATGACTTGCGTGACATGACTCCTGAAACCATTGAGATATTAACAAATGATGACGTTATTGCTGTTGATCAGGACTCGCTTGGTGTACAGGGCTTTAAATACCGCAGCGTGGAAGGTTTGGAAACATGGTTTAAGCCATTGGATAATGGGGAGTGGGCTGTTTGTTTCTTCAACAGAGGAGAAGAAGAAGCCAAAGTTAATTTTGACTGGAAGAGTGAGAAAGTCGTGGATGAAATATTTGGTTACGATGCACGTTTTGATGAGATTACCTATTCTTTGCGTAACCTGTGGACAAAGAAAAACGAGGGTAAAACCAAAAAGGCATTTAAAGGAACTGTTCCCTCGCATGATGTGATTATGCTTCGCCTGACACCGGTGAAGTAACCCGATTAGTTATTGATGTCAGTAATGCTTTTAGTAAGATGAAGAAATTTATTGTAATAATACTTTCCGGGGTTTTGTTTGCTTCTTGTGGATCAGCACCTGTTGCAGACAATCCGGTTAATGTTCTGTTTGAACAGCTGAAATCTGTTGGTGACAATGGTGTTTTATATGGACACCAGGACGATCTTGCCTATGGGGTAAACTGGGCTTACGAAGAAGGCCGCTCAGATACCAAAGAAGCAGCTGGTGATTATCCCGCATTGTTCGGATGGGAACTTGGAGGGATAGAACTGGGACATTCTGTGAATCTGGACAGAGTTCCTTTTGATAAAATGAGACAGTTTGTCCTTCGCGGCTATGAAATGGGTGCTGTTATCACATTCAGCTGGCACCCTTACAGCGCTGTGGATACCACCAAAAGCTCCTGGGATACCGATCAGAGAGTGGTTGAACATATTATACCGGGTGGTAGTCACCATGAGGCATTTAAAAAACAACTGGATGCTGTAGCCGCATTTTTTTCATCCCTGAAAACACAAGACGGGCAAAATGTTCCTTTTATCTTCCGTCCATGGCACGAAATGGATGGCGGTTGGTTTTGGTGGGGAAGCACTTTGTGCTCTCCTGAAGAATTCAAAACGCTGTTTCGGTTTACTGTGGAATACCTGAAAGATGAAAAAGGGCTGGATTTTCTCACAGCCTATTCTCCCGACAATCGGTTTAACACTGAAGAGGAATACCTGACCTGGTATCCGGGCGATGATATTGTGGACATTATAGGTATGGATAATTACGGTGATTTCCGCGTGGGGTCTGAAAATGTGGAGGCGGCAACCAGAAAGCTGGAAGTCGTGGTCAACTATGCCAATAAAGTGGATAAAGTTGCGGCATTTACGGAGTCCGGACTGGATAAAGTGACGGATGATCAATGGTTTACCCAAAAACTAAGCCCTTCGT
>DHQK01000199.1:0-2206 GCA_002411085.1 Marinilabilia sp. UBA5340
ACCAGTTCTATTCTGAATTTCATTTCCCCGGCTTCCGGTGTGCGGGCATAAAATGAAAAATTATACCCACTGTTTTTTCGGAAACCCATTCTCCGGAAACCTTCGTTTTCCAGACCTGCTCCTCTCCTTAATCCCTTCTCCTTTAGTCTCACATAGTGGGGATTTCGCTCAAAGCAGGGGTTTTCCTCCCTGACAGTGACATCTCCAAAGGGAGTCCACCCCACAAAAGGATGATGAAACTCAAAAGAGCGGTTTTTGATCAACTCGGCATACAAACCGCCATCAGCTCCAAAATTGATATCCTCAAAGAAAACTCCAAACATTTCCGGCTGGATTTCGGGGCCCTTTTTTTTCAGATTTACTTCAAATAACTCTTGTGCCTGCCCAATAAAAGCCAACAGAACAAAAGTGAGTGTTAATGTTATATTTTTCATGCTTTTCAATTTTTCAAACCGGTCACACTTGCATGTACCGGCTGGAAGATTCAATTTCCTTTATTTTATTCAGCTACGATTAAAGCACCGCCTTCAGGCAACAATGTCAGTTTTACCCCTCCTTTGTTATCAAGCTTCACTACCTTTTCTCCAGCGGAGCGATCCTCTTTATCGTATATCAATTTGACTTTTTGGCCATGCAACATTGGCAATTGAAGATTTAATTTTTTGGTATCTTTCTCTCCATTTACTGCTGCTACATACCATTTTTCGTCCTTTCTTCTGGCCAGCACTGCATATTTCCCGGGATATCCTTCCACAAAGACAGTCTCATCCCAGACGCTGGGCATTTCCCGGATAATATTCAGAACATATTCCGGTTGTTCATTCAAATTGTTTGGGGTAAGACCAAAGTGCTGTATAGGTGAAAAGTATAGTACTCCCGTTGCCAATTCAAAGGCATCGGTGGTACGGCGAATGCTTCCCCCCTCCTGCGTTCTTGTCAACCGTTCATTAAAAAATACCGGTGCAAAATCCATCGCTCCCACCGCATTTCGGGTGAAGGGCAGAATGGTGGCATAATGAGCATGTTTGTCGCTGGCATCTTGTGTAAATATCAGATTCTCTGAAGCCAGAACTGCTTCGGAGGTTACATAATTGGGAAACATCCGTTGCCAGCCCCGTGGAAGTGTACATCCATGAAAAGTAATACCCAGACCATACTCATTGGCATCGGTAAGGATATCTTCATACAGTTTCATGGTTGCCTGCTTGTCACCACCAAAAAAATCTATTTTCAGACCTTTAACACCAATGCGCTGCAACCACTCCATCTCTTTTTTCCGGGCAGGAGCTGTATTCATACAATCCTGAGGCGTTTGAGGCGCATTGTTCCAATAACCATTGGAGTTGTACCACAGCAAAACATCTACATTTTTGGAATTAGCGTACTTCACAAGCTCCTCCATTCGCTCACGCCCAATATTGCGATCCCACCAGTTATCGATAAGCACATATTCAAAATTAAGATCAGCTGCCAGGTCAATATATTTCACCTGGTCATCATAGTTTATACTCTGATCCTGCCACACAATCCAGCTCCAGGTTGCACGGCCCATTTTATAATCTATCGACGGTTCATAAAGAGGTTTAACCACATCGAACATCACTGTAGATTCAACGATTGGCTTTAGTGTTTCCCCCACCGTAATTGTCCGCCAGGGGGTGCGGGCGGGCATAGCCATAGCCGCATAAGTTCCATCCATTCCATTGTTTTCACCTGACTGGGGAAACTCAAGCGGATAAAAGCCTTCCTTCGTTCCGTCTCCCAATCTTGACCCGACATAGCGACTGTCAACACCCGCCTCGGAAATTAACACCCAGCCGTCATCCCCAACTTTAAAAAGTGCCGGAAAGGTATAACCAACCCCATACTTCGAAGGCATTCCCATCGGTTCATCATAAGTATACTCCTCTTCGTAACTGGGTTTGGTCTGTTCCCATCCTATCATGGGTGTAGCCTGATGGGTAATAAAAGTGGTGGAATAATCAGGAAGATCAAAGCCGGTTACTTCCTCGTTGATGATCACCATGGTGTTTCTGTCTTTGGCAATCAACTTATAAGAGAAGGCAACATCGTTGTTGCTCACACGAAAAATCACCTGCAATGTATCTTTATTGGAATTCACAAATTTGCTGATACATTCAGTTGCCTCATAATCAACGTGGCTTACTTTTGCCCGATCAAGATCATAAGAGTCCTGAATTCTTTG
>DHQK01000199.1:2356-3590 GCA_002411085.1 Marinilabilia sp. UBA5340
ATTTTCACTTCAAGGTTAGTATCCGGACTTTCTACAGATACAGGTTGCGATCCCACCTCAAAACCAAAAGACAACAAAGCGATCAAAACAGCAATTAAATTTTTCATCTTCAAAATATTTATATTTCAACACTATATTTTATATTATCTTACAACATTTCAATAATTATCAGATAATTAGTGACGAAGAATGCGCAACTTGTTCATAAAAACAGGAAAAGAAATCCTTTTTTTATTCGTTTAAAATCTTGTATTCATCTAATAAGGAACTGATTAAACCAGAACAGGCTGTCCAAAATGTTACACCTGCCGAATCTTTTGTCATCTGAACGCAGTAATGAATCACATGGAAAGTGATCTTCAAAATTTCAAAAAACAAATAAAACGACTCTGGTAACTATATGGACAGCCTCTTCTTTTTACTTTAAATCGGGATAAGTTGTGGCAAGCTTTGTTATGCTCGTTGTCAATAGGAGTAATTGTTCACTTGCATCATATATTCATAAATTATCTATCCCGATAAAAGCAAGCAAACTCCCTAAAGTTACTCCACAGGCCCCATCACAAAACCATATTCATACGATTTTTCGGTCAACCGGTACTGATCATGTGTCCAGGCGCCCCAACTGTCGTCGCCACCAACACCCATCTGCTTAAGATCAATATCCACAGAAGTAAGATCGCGAGGTTGTACATCATCGGTATGACGCTGTACAGGACGCTCTTCACCTTCTTCCCAGCGGCCATCGGTGCGGCGGGGGGATTCGAAATCTTCCATGACGTTGTGATGCGCAGAAACTTCCAACAATTGTTTGCCGCTAAATTTAAGTCCCTGGCCGGCTTCGTTGGTAATGCTCATCCAGCGAACATCGGTTTTATTGCCATTTTCCTGAGGCCGCAAATAGGGCCAGTACTGGTCAGCCACACTCCCTTGGTACAAACTCACAAAAGCACTGGTTTTACGATCCTGGTAGGATTCATGAGGTCCGCGTCCGAACCATTGCATCTGATCAAACTCCCGTGGCATATACAAAGTCATACCCATGCGTGGTATTTCGGGTAAATCTCCTTCGGCCATTTTAAAACTGTTATCAACTTCTATATGCGCATCACCCTTAACCAGGTAAGTGCTTCTGTAAGTACCGATCTGGCTGTCCTCTCCATCTTTGAGGGCAAATTCAAATGAAACCAACACGCTGCCGGCACCTGCATCTTTCACATCGGCATTGGTCAGC
>DHQK01000199.1:3901-4563 GCA_002411085.1 Marinilabilia sp. UBA5340
TCGTTGTCGGTGGGAGCACGCCAGAAACCCGGCTCGGGACCTTTTTTCAACAATTCTTTTCCGGCATATTGATAGCTGGTCATTTGACCCTTTTTCATATCGAATTTAACAGAGAAATCCGTTCCGCTAACAGACAATACATCAATACTAAGATCCTGCTTAAGAGAGGAGAGCTCTGCTTCATCTGCTTTTTCGGGAACCACCAGAGGCAATTCAAACTGCTCCGCAGCAAGTAATGTATGGGCAGGAACCAATCCGGCAGCTTCTTTCAAAACAGCTTTTACCGTCAGGAAGTATTCTGTCCCAGCTACAGGCTCAAAATCCATTTCAGCCGACACAGACACTTTCTCATCAGGCTTCAATGCAATTCCGGCAAATGTTCCTGTAGCAACAGACGCTCCATTGCCTTCGATAATCCATTCAAAGTTGAAAGCTTCAGTATTCAGAAAATCATACTTATTCTCAATCTCTAGAGTTCCTCTCTTCAGATTTACCGGATGAAATTTAATGTACTGATACACTTTCTTCACCTCTTCCAATGCAGGCTGAGGCTGACGGTCGGGATCTACCAGACCATTAAGACAGAAATTTCCATCACTGGGTACGGTATCAGGACCAAAGTCACCGCCATAAGCCCAGTATTCCCCGCCATTCTCGTTTTG
>DHQK01000199.1:4826-15355 GCA_002411085.1 Marinilabilia sp. UBA5340
AGATTCGATAACATCCCAGTAATCCTGGAGGTTCCCAACACTATTGCCCATGGCGTGGGCATATTCGCATTGAATCAACGGCTTGCTGCCATCTTCTTTGGCATAACGCTCCATTTGCTCAATACGCGCATACATGGGACAGTAAATATCGGTATTACGTCCGCCATGAGCCTGTTCATACTGAACGGGACGCGTGTCATCCTGTGCTTTCAGATAATCATAAGTGGCATCAAAATTAACGCCGTTACCAGCTTCGTTACCCAGTGACCAAATGATGATGGACGGCTGATTTTTGTCGCGCTCAAACATATTTCTTGTGCGATAAAGGTGAGAAGCCATCCAGGCAGAATCTTTGGCCAGGGATTCTGCTCCATATCCCATTCCGTGCGACTCAACATTGGCCTCATCAATCAGATAGAGACCGTACCGGTTACACAGCTCATACCAACGCTCAGGCTGGGGATAATGAGAGGTGCGCACAGCGTTGATGTTATGTTCTTTCATGGTTTGGATGTCTTTAAGCATAGTGGCTTCATCCATTACGTGACCATTAACATCATGATGCTCATGCAGGTTAACACCCTTCAGGTAAATATATTTCCCGTTTACCAACAAGGTATTGCCCTCAATTTCAACACGGCGGAAACCTACATCCTGGCGTATCACTTCCAGTACTTTTCCCTGAGCGTCTTTCAGAGTGATTACCAACTCATAAAGGTTAGGAATTTCGGCAGACCAGCGTTTCACGTTGTCATATTCTGAGGAAAAAGAGACCGCTCCGTTGTCTGATTCAGCCGAAAAGCGTTCTATCAGATTTTCTCCATCCAGCAAACGGGCTTCTATGCTTACCGGAGTTTCTTCAGAAACATTTACAATTTCTGCACTCAGATGAAACTGCCCGGTGGAATAATCATCTGCCAGACCAGCCGTTACTCTGAAATCCCGGATGTGCTGTTTTTCCCGGGCCATCAGGAATACGTCACGGGTAATACCTCCCAGACGCCAAAAATCCTGATCTTCGAGATAACTGCCATCGCTCCATTTAAAAACCTCCACGGCCAAAGTATTATCTCCGGGTTTCAGGTATTTAGTGATGTCAAACTCGGCAGGGGTTTTACTATCCTCACTATAACCGACCTTCTGTTCGTTTACCCATACATACATGGCCGAACTAACGGCCCCGAAATGCAGGACAACCTTCTTGTCTTTCCAGTTTTCGGGAATGGAAAAGGTACGTTTGTAAGATCCCACAGGATTGTAATGATCCTGGATTTCAGGAGGAGTTTTTTCGTGTGGATACTGCACATTGGTATAAATAGGGTAGGTAAAACCTTCCAGTTCAAAATTGGCCGGTACCTTTATAGTTGCCCAGTTACGGGTATCAAAATCATTCTTAAAAAAGTAGTAAGGACGTTCTGAAGGATTCTCTGAGTAATGAAACAACCAATCTCCGTTGAGTGATTGAAGCAACGAAGAAGACCATTTGTTGTCGGCGTCCACTTCGGAAGAACTGGCAAAAGGAACAAACCAGGCTCGCGGAGCCTCTTTATTGATCTGGTTTACTGCCGGATTTTCCCAGTCAGCAGGCGATGGCTCATCATACGGCACATCGCTGTAGTCTTTGTAATTGGTACAGGACAGCAAAACAAGTCCTGCGACCAATGAAAATAAGTATTTTCTCATAGTAACTAATATTAAATTGTTTTCACTATTCAATTTTTCCCACCAGCGTTACCACCGACCTTTTCCCGATCACCATCTCATCGGCCGGCATCACACCTTTTTCCAGACTTTTCGTTTCAGAGGTTGTATAAGAATCAAAAGTATCTCCGGAAATATTAAAACCATCCCCCAGGCTGCCGAGGGTAACTTTCTTATCATTATCGGAGTAGTTGACAAACACAATTACCATCTTTTGCCCGGAAGACTCTCTGAATGCAGAAAACATCAGATTAGAAGCCTGAAAAGTTTCTGCCTTAGGAATAGAAAAACCGGATTTTATTCTTACCATGCCAGGTTGAATAAATCTGGAGTAATTACCTATAGCCCACAGCAATTTGGATTCACGATAATTGCCATCGTTTTTCAACGATTCAGCCTCCGGATCAAGAGGACTTCCATCTTCTCTGACACCATTGTCCAGATAGATCAGCCCATCCTTATAATCGCCCTGCGATAACGCAGTCCACCAACTCCAGGAAGCGGCATTGGCAAGTGTTAAATCGAAATGAATCACTTTGGCCACATATAGCGCCGTTCCCATTCCCAAATCACGCCCCCAGCCATCGCCAATATCATCGGCCGTTTCCAACATGCAAAATTCACTCTGCCAAAAGCCGGGAGCATTCCCCATACCATTGAGTCTGTTATTCAGATTCTTCCTGACATCTATAAGTGTATTCACATCGGCAGTGGTAAAATAACTGTGTCCCAAAACCACATTTTTCACATTGGACAGATTACCGATATAATCAGAAGAGACTGTATTAAAAAAGGCATTGGCCTGATTTTCCCTTTTCGGATTCCCCATTTCTCCATAAAGGAACTGCAATTCTCCTGCTTCAGGAACTACAATTTCAGTTTTTCCATTTCTGTCTTCCAGCTTTTCCGATAATGCACGTACCAGGGTTGCAATATCACCATTGGTTGCAGGTGAGCCTTCCTGGCTGGGAGAATCCCAGTTCCATTGCGGTTCGTTTACCGGGCTGAGGTAATTCAATACCAGCCCCTCCTGCTCGAAATGCAACGACACATTAGTCAAAAATTCAGCAAAATCCTCAACTTTCCCGGCTTCAATATTTAATCTGTTTCCGCCGGCAGAATATGCTTTCCCGTTTTTGGTAAAATAGACCGGAGGACTGTTTACAAAGCCCAGGAATGTTTCAACACCTCTTTCTTTTGCTGCACGCAAAAACCACTGTTGTCCAGATTGCTTATTCCAGTCATACGTTCCGTCTTGATTAAGAAAACACTCAGATCGCCGCCATTCATTGGAAATATCGCTTGTTATTCCCTGTTCCGCGCTGCCTGCCCCGATATTGAAACGCCACATTGAAAGTCCTATTCCCCTGGGGCTGCCATCTTCTTTTTCTTCGCGGCTAAACAACAAATCTGCAATACCTTCTTTCTTTTCTGAAGGCCAGTTGGCCCCAACAAATTGAGTTCGCCAGGCATCAGAGGCACCAAATCCTTCTATCGTCTGAAAACTCACCGAAGGATCAATAAAAATAAGTTCTCCTTCGTTGGGATTTTCGGTATCACCTGCAGAAGGGCTTTCTTCCTCACAGGAAGCTACTATAAAAGAGACAAGCAACAACCACAACGGTAAACATCTTATATAATTCAACATAGCAATATATTATTAAAAAAACACCTGCATCTAATCCATTTACAATGTTACAAAGCAATACACCCCGGGTCGTTATTGTGGCCTTTCACAAAACGCCCGGGGGTATTAAATTAATTAAACCTATCTTTTTGTAGTGCAATCACATAACTCTATTTAGCCTGCATTATTCACAAATAATTTATTCCTATGCCCAACTATCTGCGAAATGCAATCGTCCTCAACAAAATGAGTTTGAAAATAATTAATTATTTCCTGCACCCATTTTGTTTGTGGTTGATTGTATTTCTTGTTATTAGAACATCTCATTACAATAATTCATGAATAAAGCAGGTTAGTGTTTGTCCATAAAGCACCATTTACTGCGTTAAGTTTGCCCGAAAATTCCTCATTTACTAAATATAAACGGACAATATTTACAACAACACTATCAGTACCCCGGATTTTGTTGCATTACTCCGTTACTCCGGTCAATCTCTGATTGAGGTATCGGCCATAGTTCATGCTGATTTTCCTTAAACAAAATCCCCTTATCCTGAGGTTCTTCAGGATGAATGGTTTCATAGGGGTCAGTACTTTCATTCAGATTATACTGAACAAAATAACCATTTGCTCCCATTGCTTCGGCAATTCTGGCTTTGCCTGATACAGGATCAATCTGTCGACGAAGATCATACAAACGTAATCCTTCCGATGCCATCTCCAAACGACGTTCTTTCCAGATAGCATATAGAAGTTCATTTCCGGAAAGATTATTTTTAGGATCCAGATCTACTCTTGCCCTAATAGTTGTAATATCCTCCTTAGCCTGAGCCTCATCACCAAGGCGGAAAGCTGCTTCGGCACGTGTCAGATACATTTCACCCAGTCTGAGCAATATCATCGGCAGAGGAATATGGCGATCTTTTACAGTCAGCTGACGGCGCATGGCAATAGGCACGTAGTACTTACGCCATACACGTCCGGATTTATTAATATCAACATTGAACTGGTAATTGGGATTCTCTTCTTCATCCCCGAAAACCGGTTCTCCAACAGTGATGATAGTACTCTTTCTTCTGATCTCATCACCCTCTGAAAGATATGCCTGCTCCAGATGAGAGGAAGGCACGCACCATCCCCATCCATCCATAATTTTATCTTCTTCGCCTTCGGGCCATTGCTCACCCCTTGCAGCGGTTACGACTGAAAAACGGTTACCAACATTGTAATTCTGGTTACTGCCGGCATTGATCTCAAAAATTGACTCAACACCATGATGATTATACACACTCCATACGTCCACAAATTCCGGTTCGAGTGAAAATGGCCCCTGCTCAATAACTTCATCGGCATAAGCGAAAGCCTTGGTATAATCTTCCATAAAGAGATAGGTGCGGGCCAATAGTGCTTTACAAGCCCAACTGGTGACACGTCCTTTGTCTTCTTCTCCATATTCCGCAGGAAGAACGGAAGCTGCTTCAGTCAAGTCCTTTACAATCTGAGCATAAACATCTGATTTCGGCGTTCTCTCTTTATTAAGACCGGCTGTTCCCTGTGGCTCAGTTACCAATACCACATCTCCAAAATTTTGCACAAGCTCCCAATAACTAAAAGCCCGGAAGAATTTAGCTTCACCAACAAGCCTTGCCTTCAAATCATCGCTTACAGGTGCTTCCGGAATTTCCGCAATGGCAATGTTGGCAGCACCGATATTCAAATATTTGTGGGTATAGAAATTCTTAAGCGAACCAGGGGCATTGGAAGCTTCAACAAAATAATGTGCAAAAGCATAATGATCAACCGGATCCTGTTGTAAATTCCCCATCCACGCATCGTCAGTGGACATGATATTGGTCAGACGTAAGATTTGCTGCCACCAGTCATCCCAGTTGGCAAAGGACTTATACAACCCATTTACAAAGGTTTCCGCTTCTGCATCATTGGCAAAGTAATTGTCCAAATTCTGATTTCCACGCTCTTCTATTTCTATAAAATCCTCACAGGCAGACACTCCCAGAATCAGTATTACCGCCATCAGTAAATTATATATGTTTCTTTTCATTGTTTTAGATTTAATTTTTAAAGTTCCCTATACTACGAAAGAACTCATATCGAGGAACTTTCTGTAAACTTGTTTTGGCAAGGGTGGTTATACCTCAATCATCATATCAAACCACCACCCCATGGGGTCGTTTCCTCTTATCAGAAGGTAATATTGGCACCAATAAGATAAGTTGGCAAAACAGGATAAGTCCAGCCTGAGAAACCGAAGTTCAGCACCTCATCTCCTGCCACCTCGGGATCAACACCATCAAAATCAGTAACGGTCAAAATGTTTTGGCCGGAGACATACAACCGACATTTAGTCAAACCTACACGGTCCAGAACATTCTGAGGAAGAGAATATCCCAATTGAATATTTTTCAATCGCATATAAGAACCATCTTCCACGAAATAATCACTGAATCGCGCAAAATTCTGATTCAGGTCGGTATGTGATACGCGGGGAATATCATTGCTCGTTCCCTCTCCGTGCCATGCTTCACCCAATAATCCGGAGACCACATTGTTATCAGAACTTTGAGTACTGTAAAGATCTTCACGCAGCCAGTTGACCAGTTCATTGCCCACACTGGCATAGATATTAGCCGTAAAGTCAAAATGGTCGTAAGCCAGCCGGATATTCAGTCCTCCGGTAAAATCAGGCCAGGGACTACCAATCTTAGTTCGGTCATCACCATTTAACTCACCATCTCCATTTACATCCACAAACCTGATGTCGCCGGGTTGTGCCTGGGATTGCAACAAAACACCGTGCTCATTTGCATGAGAATTGATCTCAAATTGATTCTGGAAAAGACCATCGGTCTTATACCCGTAAAAATATCCGGGTACTTCCCCCTCTTCAGTTCTGGTGTACTCATTATCTCCATATACAACAGGTGTAATGTCAGGCAGGCTGGTAGCCTCTACACCCACAGTGGTAAATGTTACACCCAGATCATATTTCAGGCGGCCATTATGGTTATTGTAATTCAAAGCCAGTTCAACACCTTCCGATTTCATGGAACCTACATTCGACCAGATTTGAGCATCATCGGGATATCCACTATAATTGGGATAAGGAAGCTGAAAGATCATATCCCTGGTCTTCTTCTGATAGTATTCAACCGAACCGTTTACGTGACTTCTGAATAAAGTGAAGTCCGTTCCGATGTTGATATCTTCTACGGTTTCCCATTTGATATCTTCATTTTTCATACTACTCGGATAGGTGGTATTGACCAAAGAACCTTCACCCGCTCCAAATACATAATAATCCTGTCCTATTCCGGAGTTATAAACATTGGAAGGAAGATTCTGATTACCCAGACGTCCCCATCCAGCTCTGATTTTCAGATCGTCAATAAAATCTACTCCATCCATAAAAGATTCATCAGAAATCCTCCAGGCAACAGATGCTGCCGGAAAAGAAGCCCATTTATTATTATCCAAAAACTTGGAGGAGCCATCCACCCGATAGGTCGCTGTCAAGTAGTAACGATTCAAATAGTTGTATGAAATACGCCCCAGAAACGACTCCAGTGAATTGGCTGAGAGATTACCCTCAATTTCCGGATTCTCAGTAGCCGCATCTATTTCCCGCAATGGATCTGTATTATTGGGAACGCCATCCTTGGTTCCTTTCAGAAAACGATTTTCCCATTTTTCAATGGTGGCCCCCCCCATAATGGAAGCGTTATGTCCATTTTTTTCGAGTGAATAGGTGGCCGTGTTTGTCCAGTTGAAGTAGGAATCAAATTTATGCTCACGAAATACGTAATTCAGTTCATTCTTCTCGTGAGCTCCGTCAATCACAAAATCAGGTTCAAAGTCATCATCATGTTCAAATTTGTAATCGCCACTCAACTGAGTTCTGATAACCAAATCCTTTATGGGTTTAATATCGGCATAAACATTGGCAGCCAGTGCGTAATATCCAGCCTCATCAAATTGGCGTGCATCACGGGCAATGGGGTTCCAAACATAAGTATAATAGGAACGCTGGTAGATACTGTATTGATTTAGCCCTGCCTGTTCCTCCTTCGGACGATAAATAGGAGTTACCGGATCAATTAAAAGGTAGTCCTGATACCAGTTTGGAGTATCATCCCATGCTTCCCGACGAGGATTCAGCATGACACCGGCAGTGATCCAATCTGCAAAGTCCCAGTCTGAGGTCAAACGGGCTGTAAACTTCTGCCAGTTCCCTGAATTGTAGAATGATTCCTGATCGTAATAGTTTAAGCTAACCGCATAGCGGTTCTTTTCGCTTCCTCCAGACGCCTGGAAACTAAAACTTCTTTGGGGGGAAACTTTGTTCACACCTTCCCCCCACCAATCGGTACCTTCACCCAGACTTGAAGGATCAGGAAACCGTTCGCTCAGCCCTGCATTCTGCAATGACTGATTCATGATCTGCGCATATTCTGTGGCATTGGCCATGTCATAAGGTTTGTCAAATACCTGAAAACCGTAAGACAGATCTGCAGAAAACGTGGTTTTTCCTTCTTTTCCACGCTTTGTGGTGATAAGCACCACTCCATTGGAAGCACGACTACCATATATTGCTGATGCGGAAGCATCCTTAAGCACCTCCATGCTCTCAATTTCATTCGTATTCAGAAAATTAAGATTATTCCCCATGGGAACACCATCAACCACATACAATGGATCCGTAGAAAGATTCAAAGAGGTGAATCCGCGAATTAACACCTTAGGGGTAGCGCCGGGATGACCACTTCCGGCCACAACCTGTACTCCGGGAGCTTTTCCCTGAAGTGCCTCAACCGGATTACCTACGGTCATTGTCTTCATCTCCTCTCCTTTTACCGATGTGATGGAACTGGTCAGATCACTTTTTTTAGCCCGTCCATATCCTATGGCAACAACCTCATCCAGTGACACCAGTGTCTCCTCCAACACAATATCCAAAGTGGTTTGTTGGCCCACCAAAACCTCTTTCACCTTGAAGCCAATAAAACTAAACTGTAGAACATCGTCAGGTTCGGCCTGCAATTGAAAATGACCATCAATATCTGTAATTGTTCCGGTAGTAGTTCCTTTAATAGCAATGGAGACTCCGGGAAGCGGCTCACCGTCGGAGGCCTCCACGGTTCCCTTTACTGTTTGTTCCTGCCCCAGCATGGTAGCAGAAAAACAAAATACAACAGCCAAAAGCCAAATGGATTTTTGAATGTATCTTTTCATATTTTTCTTAATTTGTTTATGGAGAATGAGACACTCGAAGATGTCTCACTCTCTTATTTTATTGAACATTAATTGCTTTCCCGGAGATGTTCCTCTCAGGAAAGAATAATAGCACCTACTCCACAGGAACGACCTTAGCTCTGTTCAGGTGAGAATCAAAAGTAACTTTATATGTAGTTCTGACCGGCACAGTCATGGCCACATTATCGCCTCCTTTCAGGACAGTCTTTTCAGGATCAACAGCTCTGTCAAACCTCCAAAATGGCTCGGGCCACCATCCCCATGGATGTTCCGGCTGGAAAATAAATTCAACAGTGCCTTCCATATCCAGGGTTTTGTAAAATCTGTAATTGTTTTCAGGATCCCGCTCAAATTCAATAGATGCCCAGGTAGCCCATTCCTGATCAGGATACTCAGGAAACCCTTTTCCGACAAGCCCTAGTTTTCCAACATACTCACTTTCGATATAAGCATCGTCATCAGGCTTCTCCATTTTGGGCTCAAAATACCAGTCATCAGGAATATACGACTCTACGCTGTAGGTAAGATTTTCCAGATCAACGGTAATTGTATAATAACCTTTCTCTTCCAGCACAATAGGCATTGCATTTTCCGGATCATTTATGAGTCTTGTCGGATCATCAGGGTTTAATCCGTAACAATGCGGCGCAAAACTTGTAGTTTGAGGTACAAAACGAATCTCTGCACCGGCTGTCTCAGCATAATACTTTGCTTCAAAGTTGTAGGGAGCTGTTTTCGATATCAACATAGGAACACCAAACAAGTCAGAATTCAATTGTGCATCGGTATCCACATCTGCAAGATATAACTTATCAAAATCGAAAGAAGCTTTCACCTGGCGACTTTGCGAAACCATATTTCCTGCACTGTCGGCCAGCAAAAATTCAAAATTATATTCACCTACACTTGCAGGGAGGGTTGCAACATTTTGATACTCATACTGCAAATTTGCGGTTCCCATGAATGAGATACTGTCGTAAAAACTAATGTTACTTTCCTTAACAATTAAATATCCCAATTGGCGAGAATCACTCACCGTTACATTGATGTCGACGGGAATTTCGCCATCAGGAGCCAAAGTCAGTCCGTTTACCGGATTCTGAACATCGAGAACCGGATCCGTAAAATCTCCATCCATAAAAACCTCAACAACCTGGCTCACACTGCGGTCACCCATATTATAAACGGTCACCTTGACACTATGACCCTTATCTGCAGCATCTTCCGGCACAATAAAATCATAGGACAAATCATAACTCGTTACAAGAGAATCATTGGTCGAAATCTCAATATCACGATCCAGAAACCATTCATCAATGTTTAAATTGATTTTCTTTATTCCCACTTCATCTGTGGCATTCCCTTTAATTCGAATAGTGCGTCCCTGCTCTGTATGCAGCTCCGAACCCTCTAATTCTAAAACCGGATCGCTGTCAACACTCCAGCTTTTGTCATTATCATCATCACATCCTGTAAATGCTAATGCACACAAAAATGTAACAGATAAAACCGTTAAACTTAACAACCTTCTTTTCATAAACTTCATTTTAACTTGTAATGGATCAATTAATACTTCTATCTATTATTTTTTGTATTTCAATACAAACGTCCTGATGCTTCCCGGCTCAATGATGAGCTTTTCCTTCTCTGTTTTTATGTATCGGAGATCATCCTTTTCCGATGTTACATAGCTTTTCACGTCCTGCTCAAAAAGATCAGAATTGTCTAAGCTAAGCAAGTATTCATCATCTGAATAATTAACTCCCACCAGTACAATTTCATTTAATGCATTATTCAGAAAGCCGGATACCATCACAGATGTTGCCTGTTGGAAAATATCTGACGCTGATGATTGAACATCGATCCTGATCATGCCTGGTCTGACAAACCGGGAGTAATTCCCTAAGGCCCACATTAACTTGGAATCGTG
>DHQK01000154.1:0-608 GCA_002411085.1 Marinilabilia sp. UBA5340
TGCACGGCACACCAAAAAAAGCCCCTCGTGCTGAAACGAGGGGCCTGGAAAGTTGAAAAATCATCTATTCAATGTAAAGTCATAAATTATATTTCCATCCGCTGAAGCAAAGCAGTCTGCCGCTGAACATCTTCCGTAATGGCCTGAACAGAAATAGTGGCACCGGAAATGGCATCAATATTTTTGTTCACCTGAAGAGATTCTGATCCATCGTGACCTGCAAATTGCTTTAACCAGCCTCTGGACGTAATTTCATAACCATGCGTGGCCTGATAATTAAAGACTTTTACTACCTTAACACTTTTCTCTACATCAAAAAGAATAAAATAATCAAAATATTCACTATTGCCTGCCGATTTACCCTGAGTGGAACACCCTCCGGCCCGGCAACTGTTGACCCGCCCTGCATATACATATTTATATTGATCCCCGGAAGGAGAAATTTCGAAAAACTTCCCCATAAATGTGGTCTGAATAGAATCCGGAAGACCTAGTTCCGAAAGATTAGTAAATCCGGAAACGCCATCTTTGGCCAGTGCGCGTTCGAGGGCACGATTCTGATATTCCGGTTGATCCTGCGCCAATACCCATCCAAACATTAGTCCCAA
>DHQK01000154.1:860-3139 GCA_002411085.1 Marinilabilia sp. UBA5340
GATTTAACAAACTGCATGTCGGCTTTAACTACAGCTCCTTGCGTAAGACTGAGTGTCAATCCGGTAGTGATAATATTTTTTTCGTAAGCCTGATTTTTACTGATATTATCTTCCACATCACTATGTGTATTCAGGTATTCGTACCGCACAAAGGGCATCAGCTGTTTCTCTGTACTGTGCGATCTCAAAACATCGTAAGCTGCCTCCACATAATAACCGGTCATGGCACTGCCCAAATCATTTAATTCTCCTTCTTCGGCGGTAAAAACATTGTATTCATCCGTATTGGAAAGTCTGGTATAATAATACTGCCCACGCAACTGAAGTGCATTGATTGAGTATCGACCATCAACACCAATCATGGAAACTCCCACTGCAGAAGAGTCTGCCATAGCCAGGGCTGTATCATCACTTTCACTGATTCCGTCGTACAATGTCGTTTGTGTTTTTCCGAAATAACCTGACAGTCCGATATTCAAACCTCTGATACCGTAGTACTCAATTTTTCCTGTAAAATTGGGAGAACTAATGTAAGACTCAGCCCCTTTTTGGCGACCTTTCCGAAGTCCGTTTTTCCCGCCCAGATTGGTAGATCCATCGTAACCATTGAATCCGTTCATAACATAAGCCTGATACTTTAAGGAGGCTGGAAGAATATTCCCGGTTACACCAACGCCAATTTCACGCCAGGTAGTGGGTGCAATGTATTTGTCTATCCATGGACGCTCAACCCCATGAAAGGTAGTTGGCTCATGGTACTCATTGACAATCCCCATGGGTACCAGCATCAGCCCTCCTCGCAAATTCACACTCCTGCTCAACTGATGCTGAAGAAAAGCCTGCTCGACATAGAGCTCTTTGACATGCTCGAATTCCAGTTCGGTAACAAACCTGGTTTTATCGCTAAAATTGTAACCAAAAAGCATCACAATTCTGTGAACATCAAGTTTCCCGTTGTTTTTTGTATCACCATCAAGTGGCTGATTATAATGAACTTCTCCATATCCACCTACAACCAACTTACTGTCGTTCGACAGCAAATTATCTGCAGCATTGGTATATACATTGGTCTCTTCACTAGCTTTTTGTGCAAACCCAGACACAGCCAACAACAACACCATAAGTAATAAAAATCCTCTCTTCATTGTATTGCTTTTATTTGAACCCATTAAAATTAATGCTGCAAAACTACAATGATGGTAGGATTCGTAAAATCCCTAATTGTTGGGATTTTTTTGAAGGGAATGGTTTAATGAAGTCGTTGTTGGGAAGTTACGTAAGGTTTCTACCCTCTGCCCCTCGATTCCGATCGAGGGGCACACATCCCGTCGTCTCTCACGACAAACAATAACAAACGAAGTTACGATAAGATACAATTCTTTAATCAACTTGTCTTATGAGAGACTCGTCGGGAGACGAGGAGGGAAAGCCCCCTCGATCGGAATCGAGGGGGAGTGAGAGTCTTGATCCATCCTTTTTTTCAGATGCTGAACGATAGCATCTTCTGTTTCATCACTCATACTTCCCGGGTTTCGCCACTTCTCGTAGCAATAGCCACAATTAAAATTACAATTGTGGGTTGGAGCTATGGTCAAAACCATATGTTTTTTATCAAAAATTCGGCTTAGGCTCTGATGACGAAGTTGCTCCACGAGTAAATCATCATCAAAAACAAAAACATAATTCTTTTCAAAAAAACGAGCCTCTTCCTCAGTAAAAAAACTATCTTTAATAAGTCCACTCTTTTCAACTTCTCGGAGGTGGGCAAAAAGTGTTTCATCCAACTTTAACAACCCATTGGTATACGAATTGTATAATAGTTTTCCCTGTTTGGCAGAATCCACCAAAAAGTTAAACCTTGACCATTTATATTTACTCATTTGACGTAATAATTTCAGCGTTTTTATTTTTCAAATACTCCAGCAGCTTCTCCAAAACCGGATCTCCTCCTTTCATATATTCTCTGGCAATATAGGGGATTGGGATATCGGGACGCACAATGCCGTCTTTGGCTTTGGTGTATTCATCGTATTGGACAGTAGAAAAAGCAAACGGATTATCAAGAAATTCTCCTGAGGCAACCTCTCCATATTTTAAGGCATTATAGGCCAATGGTTCCCCAACTAAGGTGGCGATTTCGTTATATTGGCAAATATTAGCAAAACTGGCAGCAATGGATCCGGTGTTGCTACTAATCAACACATAAACCTCAAGGCCAGGAACGTACAAAGATGAGTCAAGTGCAAATGAATGAAAGATATTTTCGGAAGGTAAACTTA
>DHQK01000154.1:3437-5071 GCA_002411085.1 Marinilabilia sp. UBA5340
TTTGGCATCTCTCAAATAAGCGAGACTATCTTTATTCGAAAAAACAGAAAAAAATAAATTCAGAGCATCGCCTGAACCTCCGGGGTTTTCACGTAAATCAATGATTAAGTCTGAATAACCTTTCTCCCTCATTTTATCAACCAGCTTTCTAAACTTTTTTAAGATGTACCGGTTGTTTTCAAACTCTCTAATCTTAAAATATCCTATGAAGTGTTCATCCATAAGTTTTTCTTCATAAAATCTCCCTCCTTTTACCACATAATCAGGATAGGAAATTCCTTTTACCGTTAAGGATTTTTCTTCTCCGCTACGGGAAACATCAATCTTATATTCAGGGAAAACCTGGTAGTTATTGTACCAGACCAAATTTCCTAAATCCATATATCTGTCCGGATAATAGTGTGATAAGTAATTTTTTAGGGGAATGTTATTTATCGACCTTATCAAATCCCCCTTTTTTAGTTGGTCATTATGAGAATTATGAACCAGCAAGGAGTCGCTTATAAAAAGCCCCTGAAATGGAGGGACTATTATTGATGCTGTTTTGTACCCAAGATCAGGAAATTTACGTAAAACAGGAACAATTCTAAAATGAGGATCTTCATGAGTAATATAATCCATCAATTTACGTGCATGAAAGACTAATTCTGCATCGTTAAGTTTATTTGAAGGGATTGTTTGGCCAATTTCCTCAATTAAAATAGATGTGCTTCTTCTTCCCAAACTATCAAAAGAAGAAGGATGATAATTTTTTATTCTGTTAATGAATAATTCAAGTCGTTGCGCAGTCAGAATAGTATCCTGTTCCTGCAAATAAGCGATGTACTTATTTTTTTCAAAAAGTTTGGGACTGCAACTAAGAAAAAAAAGACAAGTAAGGACTCCAAAAACAAAAAGCTTCATAACCAAATAATTTATGCAGTATTAACCAAAACAAGAGAATAGAAGGGAGAATGAAAAAAGAAGCACACTCTCCCCCTTTAAAAAAAATTATCCGGAAACAGTATGCCCTGATTTATCAGTTCCCACTGCTATCCTTATTTTTCTTGCTCTTTTTTTGCAGGAAAGACACACTCCTGTTCCAGTCATCCCTCCATGTATAGCTTGAAGCTGTTGAGGTGTCATTCTTTCAAACTTAGATTCATTCAAAACACTAATTCTTTTCATTTTTCTGTGATTTAAAATTTCCGCCTACTCTTCCCTTTTCGGCATCCTGGGCATCCATTTTCCGGCCGGGATAACTAAAATGCAGGGTAAAAATATTGCAGCCCCCTCCTAAAATTTTGGAGTGGTGTAACTTTTAGAAATTCTAAATAAAAAGGAATGTTTTTTCTTTCCAGGAAGATTAGGCAACTCGCCACATGAAATACCTCCCCTGGTCTGAAGAAGCCTTTCGCGGTCAATCACCTCAAACCCGCAAGTGAACCGCATGGGCTTTTCATACTCGTAGGTACAACGGTAATGGTTGAAATGAATCTCTGCACCAAGTTCTTTGGTGGTCTGAAGCAATAAGAAAAGAGAGCTTTGTGAAATTTGAAGCTTTTCAGCTAATTCTCCGGCATTGTCGGAACATCGCATCCGGATAAGATGATCCAGCTGTTGAAGACGGGTCAGTTGTTTGGTAAAACTCATTT
>DHQK01000072.1 GCA_002411085.1 Marinilabilia sp. UBA5340
TGCGTTGTTGCTCAAAATCTAAATCCTCAAATACATTAGTATTCTGCGGTTTAGATTTTTCACACGCCTTGAATTTGAACTTTCTAGTTCAAACACTTGAAAAACGCTTAGTTTGTGGACAGAGACTAATTAGTGCCCGTCTATAAAGTCGGGAATGTTTGTAAAAAGTAATGTGTCTGGTCAGAAAGTGCCAGTTGCAAGGCTTGCGAAGCCGCCAAAAACGGAGTTTACTTTGGTAAATGAGTATTTTGGCGGCAAGCGTAACGACGCAAATGGTACTTTATGGACAGACATTAATTAAATGCTGACTATGGAAAGATTAGCAATGAAGGAGCTCATCAAGTGGAAGAATAAATCCCGAAGAAAGCCTTTGATTTTAAGAGGAGCAAGGCAAGTCGGAAAAACATGGCTCATTAAAGAGTTTGGCAAACGTGAATATGCGCAAATGGCTTATGTGAATTTTGAAAGGTCAAAAGGTTTACAGTCCATTTTTGCCGATAACTTTGATGTTCAACGGATTCTTACAGCAATACAGATAGAAACCGGAGTCAAAATAAATGCTTCTGATACGCTGATAGTGCTGGATGAAGTGCAGGAAGCCCCCGGAGCTCTTACTGCCTTGAAGTATTTTTATGAAAATCATCCAGAATATCATGTGATTGCCGCCGGTTCTTTGTTAGGGGTTGCGTTGCATCGTGATACCTCCTTTCCGGTAGGGAAGGTGGAGTTTTGTAATCTATATCCAATGAATTTTTCGGAGTTCTTGATGGCCTCTGATCATTCACGGTTGTTAGACTTGTTGCAAAATAAAGATTGGGCATTGATAAAATCGTTTAAAGATAAATATGTTTATCTGTTGAAGCAATTTTATTTTGTAGGTGGGATGCCAGAAGTGGTGAGTTTGTATTTTGAGAGTAATGATTTTCAGGAAGTGAGGTCGCTTCAGAAGGACATACTGACAGCTTATGAATTTGATTTTTCAAAGCATACTCCAAATGAAATTGTACCGCGAATAAGAATGTTATGGAACTCAATTCCCGGACAACTTGCACGTGAGAATAAGAAATTTATTTACGGTGCTGTAAGGCAAGGGGCCAGGGCAAAGGATTATGAGTTGGCACTTTCCTGGCTTATTGATAGCGGTCTGGTTCAAAAAGTTTGTCGTGTTGCAAAGCCGGGGATCCCTTTGAAAGCTTATGCCGAAAATAATAATTTTAAGTTGTTTATTACCGATTTGGGTTTGTTGGGAGCGATGGTTGATATTGATTCTAAAACAATACTTGAAGGGAACAGGATTTTTGAAGAATTTAAGGGAGCCTTGACTGAACAATATGTTTTACAGGAATTATTGACAAGTAAGGTTCAGGCTGTGTATTATTGGTCAGCAGAAAAATCCACAGCAGAGGTTGATTTTCTTATTCAACAGGAGGAGGAGATTGTTCCTATTGAAGTGAAAGCAGAAGAAAATCTCAGGGCAAAAAGTTTGAAATCTTTTTGTCAGAAATATAATCCTGATACCGCCTTGCGCTTTTCTATGTCTGATTACCGTAAGGAAGACTGGCTTATAAACGTACCGCTTTATGCCGTGAGGTATTATCAGGATGAAATCAGCATGGAGTTTTGATTTTGCTGGAAGAAGGTTTCCGAAAAATCAGAAATTTAGTGTTTTTTGTCATTCTAAACGTAGTAAAGAATCTCACTGTTAATTAAACTGGAGCCTTCAGTACCTACAGAACAACAACGATGCTGACTTTTTGGACATGCTCTTCGTCCTTAACCCCTTTTTTTACCTTCAAGATCCGGATATTGCGAATGCGGACCATTCAAGAAAGCAATCTCAAATTTCTCAGGGTGTGTCAATTTTTAATATATTTGTAAAAAAGTATAAAATACTTTTAAGGTACCGGTTTTGAATTGTAATGCAGTTGTGAATTATATCTTATAGATTATGAAAAAGAATCTACACTTGTCAGTCATTTCCCTGTTGTCAGTATTGCTGTTTGCAGGATGCAGTGAGGCTCCGAAAAGTGCTCCTGATGTTGAATCGTTTCCTCTTTCTGCTGTCCGGTTGCTCGACAGTCCATTCAAACATGCGGAGGAGCTCAATGAAAAGTATGTCTTTGCACATGATCCGGATCGTCTGCTTGCACCATTTCTGATTGATGCAGGACTGGAACCAAAAGCTCCCGGCTATGGTAACTGGGAGGGCAGCGGATTGAACGGGCACATTGGTGGTCATTACCTGACCTCTTTGTCGCTCATGATTGCCTCCACAGGTAGTGAGGAAGCCCAAAAGAGACTCGATTATATGGTCGAAGAACTGGCCCGCTGTCAGGAAGCCAATGGCAATGGTTATGTGGGTGGAATTCCCGGAGGTCAGGCTATATGGGCAGAGATTGCTGACGGGAATATTGATGCCGGCGGTTTCTCCCTCAATGGTAAGTGGGTGCCTCTCTATAATATTCATAAGTTGTTTGCCGGATTGCACGATGCCTGGAAATATGCAGAGAACGAAAAGGCACTGGAGGTTTTGATTCAACTTACGGATTGGTTTATCGAATTGAACAGCGGCCTGACGGATGCGCAGATTCAGGAGATTCTGGTGTCCGAGCACGGGGGCCTCAATGAGGTTTTCGCTGATGTTTATTCCATTACAGGTGAGGAGAAATATCTTACACTGGCCCGCCAATATTCTCACCGTGCCATTCTGGATCCTTTGTTGAAGCATGAGGACAAGTTGACCGGGTTGCATGCCAATACGCAGATTCCCAAAGTGGTTGGTTTTATGCGTGTGGGAGAGCTTGCCGGTGACAGTTCCTGGATTGATGCCTCTGACTTTTTCTGGAATACCGTGGTGAATAACCGCACCATCACTATTGGAGGAAATTCCACGCATGAGCACTTTCATCCTGTGGATGATTTTTCCTCGATGGTGGAGTCCCGTCAGGGGCCAGAAACATGCAATACTTACAACATGCTGAAGCTGTCGAAGCAGCTCTACCTGTATAAGAATGATTTGAAATATATGGATTATTACGAGCAGGCTTTGTACAATCATATTCTTTCGTCGCAGCATCCGGAGCATGGGGGACTTGTTTATTTCACGCCCATGCGGCCACAGCATTATCGTGTCTATTCCAATCCGGAAGAAACATTCTGGTGCTGCGTAGGATCAGGGATAGAGAATCACGAAAAATATGGTGAACTGATTTATGCGCACAGTGACGAGGATGTATTTGTGAACCTTTTTATCCCCAGTGAACTGAATTGGGCAGAGAGAGGAATTAAATTGACGCAAAGAACAAACTTTCCTGATGTTGAGCAGACTTCCCTGTCTGTTGAACTGACTGAAGCCCGTACTTTTACAATCGGTATTCGTTATCCGGGATGGATGCAGGAAGGGGAGATGAAAGTCACGGTTAACGGGAAGCCTGTCCGGGGTGAAGGAACCCCCGGGGCATATTATCAGGTGACACGTGAATGGCAGAATGGCGATGAAATTACCGTCGATCTTAAGATGCATACATCGGGTGAATATTTGCCCGACAACAGTCCTTTTCTTTCGATTTTGCATGGCCCTTTTGTGCTGGCAGCCGTTACCGGCAACAATGATTTGGATGGGCTAATTGCTGATGACAGTCGCATGGGGCATGTTGCGCATGGCCCTCTGCGCGCACTGGATGAAGCCCCTATGTTGCAGATAAATGTTGAAAACTGGACCGAAAAAGTGGTTCCGGTTGAAGGAGAGTCCATGACTTTTAAAGCTCCGGAACTGATTGTTCCTGATTCTGAAAAGGATCTTAAGCTGGTACCGTTTTTCCGCGTGCATGATGCCCGCTATATGGTTTACTGGCGTACCGGGACTACCCAGGAGATAGATTCAGTCCGGGCTGCTATGGAGTTGTCAGAGAAAGCATTGATGGAATTGGAAAAGCAAACCATTGATGAAGTGGCTACCGGGGAGCAACAGCCCGAATCGGAGCATAACTTTATGGGAGAAGGAACAGAGACCGGCGTACATAATGATCGTCA
>DHQK01000097.1:0-242 GCA_002411085.1 Marinilabilia sp. UBA5340
AATGATTTCAGCCCGTTTTCTGTCTTTGCCAGCACCTGAAACACACTGCCATCCTCAAAACCATCAGCTTCAAAATTGATCCCGGAGGTTTCAGAAACCATTTCACCATTGCAAAAGACCTGATAAGTTACTTTCTCTCCAACAGGAGACCATGAAAGCTGTCCTTCCGAAAATTTTGCCACGGGGGTTTCCGGACTTACCATAAATTCAGAACGATTAAAATCATGCTTCTGAACCTGATT
>DHQK01000097.1:550-1854 GCA_002411085.1 Marinilabilia sp. UBA5340
TTCATTACCATTTTAATGGTGTGTTTTCCTGTCAGACCGGCCCCAATCGCGTGTTCATCCTGCAACTCATCATTGAGATAAAATTCCTTCACCTCATTTCCAAAACCCTCTACTTCAATATCCAAAACAGCATTCCTATATGGAAAATCCTCCAATTGATAAACCCCTGAAAAACTTTCGGGGATAACAGGACTAAAAGAAAGTATATTTGTTCCCAGATTCATGCCGAATAAAACCCTGTAATTCATAGCCAGTTGTCCGGCCACACTCCACTGTTGCCAGTCTGAATTAATTTCCGTCCCGGCAAAATCTCCGGTTTCTGCCACGAAGTTTTCTTTATTTGTCAGAAACAGAGCAGCAGGTCTTAACAACGAGGCATATCCGTACTGCACCAAATCACTGTGTTTTTCTTTTGCAGCAGCGAGCGTCCAGTATGCTTGCACAAAAGGCCAGATGCCATTGTTGTGATAGGGAGGAATATTGGGAATCTGAGGCCATACACAAGGGGTGCCATATTCAAGATTTGGCACGTTGGTCAGGATTTGAGACCTCTGCTCCTGATCTGCCGCATCAAAGAGAACTCCCAAGGCCTCTCCCAACGTTTCCGACTTTTTCGACAAGCTAAAATACCGGTCCCCGTACAAGTATTGACCATAGTAGCCTTTATCGGGCATCCAAAAATATTTATTAATGCTCTTCTTTAACTTACCGGCCTTTCGTTTCCAATCAGTATCGTTTATTTCCAGTTCCCCGGCCATTTGATCAAGAATATTCAATGTCTGATAGAAGACCATGTTGGTACCAAGATTTAAGGAAGCATAAATATCGGTTGGTTCCATCCACAAAGGATAGGTTTGCTTTCGCCAATCCAGGAAAGATGATTCTCCTGAGTAAAGTCCATACGCTTTGTTCAACACAGTCTTTTCATCATCAGAAATAGTATTGCTGATAATTTCATAAGCCTTGCTCAGCCAATCTTTGTCACCCGTATATTTGTATATTTCCCAGGCGGCCAAAGACCAAACCACTCTGTCAGACGAGACAGGCCAGGCACCTCCCGTCCCTGTATCCTGAATAATCCGTTTGTTTTTTACTTTCCGCATCAGACTTGTTTTACTCATCTCAGGTTCCAACATCGCCAAAGAGAGATAAACGCTGTAACTGACGTCACGGGTCCAAACTCCTGACCATTCTTTTCCTGTACGGAAAGTTCCATCCTCTTCTTTAAGTTTCTCCAATTCATCCAGCGACAGATTGTAAATGGCATTCAAAAGGGGGATACTACCTGTGAAAGATGGATATTT
>DHQK01000097.1:2103-3798 GCA_002411085.1 Marinilabilia sp. UBA5340
CCTGTGAAAGATGGATATTTGCTGATATCATTGGCGGGTGTCCACTCAGAAGAAACGTGAGCTGAAGGATCGTAATCATTAAACAATAGTGTAATTTCATAAATGCCATCACTATCGTCATCCGTTAGTTTCGCCTGAGGATTATTCACAAGATTTTCAAAATCCCAGCTCAAAGGGTAGGCACTTCCGGCAATGAACAAACCTTTAAAATCTTCTTTAAAAATCCTATTACCATGGGGATCTTCGTAAAATCCGTTTGATTCAAAGTCCTTTAATACAGGATTAAAATCCACTCTGAAAGTTACTGATGTATTGCGTGGAACACTTTCATCAGCAGCAACCCCTTTTCTAAGATTAGCTTTCTCCCCAAACGTTACATCCAAAACAACAGAATCCTCCCCGGCCGGAAAAATATTGGCCCGATGATCCTGGTTGTATCCCATTTCATTGTCACCTCCGTTAATACTAAACTTGAACTGAATGACCGGAGAAAACCTCTGACTTTCCTGACTTTCATAATTACTAATCAGATGGGTGTCGTCTTTTACCACAGCGCTGTAATCGCCCTGCTTCACCTTATCATGATATACAGTATAAGCATCCGACTCATACAAAACCGGTTCAGACATACAAGCAGACAGGCCTGCTATCAACAGTAGAAACAAGTACTTTGCAAAATTCATATCAAAAAATTTAAACCTATTTAAATTCAACCATTAATTTATCCACCTGCGAGGATGCCGGCACCTGAATCACACACACCTCATTTTCTTTATCATAAAACCATGCCTTTCTGCCTTTTTCAATGTGATGTTCTCCTTTCCTTAGCTTGTCACCATCAGAAGTAAAGATATTATCTGGGTTTTCATCGGTATGGATTCGAATCATCACATCCCGGGGAACCACCTCAAATCCATGGCTAACTTTCTCATTTAAGAAAATCTCGTACCCGTCATTAAGCGATTTGCATTGAACAGCCCTTTTTAAATAAACATCCTTCTTATAATCATTGGTTTCCCCATCATCCTCATAGACTTCAAATGCAGCTGTGCGATTCAGGCGGGAAGGAAAAACATTGTAAGTCAAAGGATAATCCGGGTCTTCATGAATATACTGCATTACAGGCATGGTGGGAACAACAGAACCCTGTTTAACAAAAAGGGGAATGGTTTCCAGGGTTACCGGAAAATCAATCCATTCCCCTCCATCATAAGAAACTCGTGGAGAATGATAATCAATCCAGGTTCCTTCCGGGAGATAAACACGTTTTGTGGCCGCCGCCTCCTCCATTACCGGTGCCACCAAAAGTTCTTCCCCAAACATAAACTGAGTGCCAAGATTTTCAGTCTCCGGGTCATCCGGATACTCCAGAAACATGGCCCGCATCAACGGCAATCCGGTATCATGAGCCGTACGTGCATAGGTATAAATGTAAGGAAACAGAGAATACTTCAGTTCAATGGCAGCCTTGGTAACAACCTCCACATGACTTCCAAACAACCATGGTTCCACAGCATTATTTCCTTCATGATGTGCCCTGCTCAACGGGTTAAACACACCAAATTGCATCCAACGGGCATAAAGCTCCCCCAGGGCATCATAATCTTCAATATCGCCACAATATCCGGATATATCACAACTCCAAAAAGGGATTCCTCCCATTCCGGCAGAGAGTCCCAGTGGAACCTGATTGGC
>DHQK01000097.1:3979-7849 GCA_002411085.1 Marinilabilia sp. UBA5340
TGTCACATGAAACCCATTGCCGGCATCTCCCGACCAACCAAAGGTATAACGTTGCATTCCTGCAAATGCTGCCCGTGTCATCTGAAAAATCCTGGTGTTGGGATTGCGCTTTTCAAATTGCTCGGTAACCACCTTATCCCAGGTAAGACCATAGACATTATGAATTTCATCATGCATACCATCATGATGCTTCATATTCAATCTGTCTGAACTCTCTTCATTGCTCCAGGCAGGCTCTCCCATGTCTGTCCAAAAGCCGCGCACTCCGTCATCTATAACTTTTTGCTGATAAGCACCCCACCAGTCAGCAACTTCAGGATTGGTAAAGTCAACAACCCCGCAATTACCACCCCATGGCCAGGGCATATCATAACTTTCGCCTGTACGAATATCGGTAGTAAAATACCCCAGAGAATCAGCTTCAATCCATTGAGATGTATTAGCCTGAGAAATCACCGGATCCTGTGAAACAATCACTTTAAATCCCTGATCTTCCAGATCGGTCAGAATCTGAACAGGATCTTCGTAATTGCCATCACGCCATTCAAAGTCCTGCAGGTGCTGTGTCCAACCAATATCCTGATAAATGATATCGCAGGGAATATTGCGTTCGCGAAATCCTGATGCAATATCACGTGTCAACTTCTCATTGGTGAGCATTCCCCTGCTCTGGGAGAAGCCAAGTCCCCACTTTGGAGGCATTATTGGCTTACCGGTAAGCTCTGTATATCGGGCAATGATCTCTTTAAAAGTAGGCCCAAACAAAAAATAATAAACCATCTCACCACCCGGAGTTGCAAAAGTGAAGTAGTTTTCATCAGATTCCCCAAAATCATAAGTTGTTTTATAGGTATTATCGAAAAACAGTCCGTACCCGTAATTGCTCATAAAAAAGGGAATACTTTTGTATAGAGGATCCTCATTTACCCCGTAGCATGGTTTGTCACTGTTCCACATTTTATAGGAGCGCCCGCGACGGTTCAGAGGTCCGGCCTTCTCGCCCAAACCGTAAATATTCTCATCTGCCCTCAGGGTTTTGGAAACAGACATATGTTCATCATTGACCTCAAAGCCTTTGTTTTGATAGTCTTCCAGCAACAATTTCTGGTATTTATCAAAAAACCGGATGCCAAAAGGTGATTTATTGATCCTAATAATCAAATCTCCTGTATAAACCTCATATCCCTGAGGCGTTTCAGCAACATTGACCTGTCCTGATTCTTCCTTTGGAAGGACAGCATAAGAGTTATTGTTTCGCACAAATGTTCCCTGCGGATCTATCCAAACCTTCACAATACCGTCGCTGTATAGTTCCAGCCGCATAGCGGTACTGTCCGAAAAGGAAAAAGTCACCTGATTTCCATTCACTTCATAACCGGTTATTTCTCCGGTTCTATTAACCGAATCCGGAGCTGCATTCAACAGCAATGGCGCTGCAAAAAGAGCAACGAAGACGGTTATTTTTTTCAAAATAGTCATTCTCATAAAATTCCTTTTTGGCACTTATTAATTTCTAAATCACCAGCCTTTATTAAATCAAAAATTCACGTTCAATAAAGTCTATTAATCAGGCTAGTTTTTCACAAACTTAAAAACCCGATTTCCGGTAGTTACTGAATTAATTCTCAAAATATAAACTCCGGTCGCCAGGTTTGACACTTCAATAATTCCATCGCCACAAAAGCCATTATTTACCTTTGCTCCGGACAAATTATAGATTACAAAATCATAATTTTCAAGGCCGGATGTAACCAGTTTACTCCCACTATTGCTGAGTACCAAATTAATGTTGGTTTTTTGAAAAGAGTTGGCTAAGGTAGCAGGAGACTTTTCAAAAGATATGGTTTCCGAAGCAAGGTTTACAGTAATAGAATATTCACCGGCAGTAGTGGCATCAATCTCCCACTTATTATCAGTACCTGAACCTGCTTCAACAACCTCATAAGAAGAGCTGCTTAGTGACTGCCCCTGAGTCAAGGGATGTATCCAGTCCCAGCCACCATCAAATGTTCTGGCTGTTCCAATTTTAAAACTTCCTTCCGAAAGAGTGCCTGTCCATGTGAAGACAGCAGGATTTACAGGATCTGCTGTCAACTCAACAGCCTGACCAGGATCCCAACCGGTTGAGATCGCATCCCCTGCAAGAAACAGCATGGGATAGTAGTCCAAAGGTTCAAAAACTATTGTTTCATTTGTCAAATTAACCGAAATAGAGTAACTGCCCTTTTGTGTAACCTGCCATTGATTGTCTGGACCATCACAGCCATTAGTAACGATGTAATCCGTAACATTTAGATCCTGATTATTCTCAGGTGAATTGATCCAATCACCAGCGCACCAGTCGCCGGATTCTTCGGTATGAATCTTAAAAGTTCCGGGTTTAAACACCCCTTCATAAGAAAATATGTTAGGATTGCCAGGATTCTGAGTCATCGGATCACCTTCCGGAAGCCAACCAATAGGTACTCCATCCCCAACAACACCGAGATAATTATATTGAGCAGAAACCGAAACTATGGAAAACAATCCGATAAGCAGAAAAGCCAAAATATGTGTAGAATTTTTCATGACTTAAAATTTTTTAGTTAAGCATTGGGCCATAGAGGCTGGAAAATAAGCCTGGAGGTTAGATACAACAATCCCTCATAAGCTGATTCCTCAACTTATACCTAACGTCAATAAGATTTAAGAAAATATAAGGAGAAACTCCCCATATTCGTGAGAGCAGCCTACTCCATTACTACCATCCCCCAATATTGCATGGAAGGTAGGGTAACCGTAACTGTCTTGCCTGACTGAGCAAAATCCAATAATCGGGAAACGCCTCCATCAAAATCGGGGGAAGCGAACCAAACATTATTAACCTCATTATCAGCCTGAATCTGAATTTTAAAGTCTTTTACTTCATCAGGGTATTGCTGAATTCCACTATTGTCACGCCACAACAAAGAGTTGGCATTTCCAAAATTGATCAGGTGCAACACCTGTTTCTGATTAACCTTTTTGCCTATTGCAGCAATGCTGCCAGTTTGTGGGGGCCAGCTATTGATACTTCTTTGTCCGTCGAGAGAGGTCACTATTGGATTATTAAATTCGCCACCATCTCTAAGCAGATTCTGATAAGCCACCAGAAAATCGTAAAACTTAACAATTCCTTCCTTCAAATCGGCACGCATCAACAAATTGTTATTGGGAAAATATTCGTTGGCCAGCATGTGCTCTCCCAATTCCAGATGGGCACCTCCGAAAGCAAAAATCACGGCATCGGTCAACAATACCGCGGGAGTATTAAAATAACCAGCCGAATTGGACAAGTCATAGTTCATGTAAGCGGCCAAAACTGTATTTCTGGTTTCTCCCCCCATGCTGTGATTATCCAGAATAACTTGTGAGAGTGCCTCAAAACTATTGTACGACCATATTTCGGAATAAGCAAAATCAACTCCTGAATCCATAATTTCCTGCTGTCCGTATTGGTCAACAGCATTGAGGGCCATTTTCTTATCGGGGAAACGGGTTTTCAGGTTACTCATGAATGATTGATATCCTGAAGGTAAATCAACCCGGTTTCCATCATAATCATACACATCCCCCCGGTTTCCCAGCTGATCCACATGCCATCCGTCAAAATCAAGATGTTCATAAACCTGGGCAGTTTTTTCGAAAATATAATCCTGCCAATTGACATTATGCGGATTGGCAAGCAAAATATCACTCATGGCCCAGCTTTCGTCCAGATCGTGCTTGTTGATGTACTGATGATTCTGGTCACTAAAAAGCATCCAGCGGGTGGAAACGCCATCGCTTTCATAATCATCCCAGGCACCAAACAGAAGATTGTATTCCATCGATGCCATATTCAGAGTTTTG
>DHQK01000288.1 GCA_002411085.1 Marinilabilia sp. UBA5340
ATGTATTCGGTGAGTTGTCCCAATGTGAATTTGCCTTCGATAACGTACATTCCCCCAATAAAAAGAACTACAATCTTGAGCACCTGTTCGAGGTTGGCCAGTAGTGGAATTACAAACGATCGAATCCAGGTGACCCGCATGGTATATTTAAATAGGGAGATATTTTCATTGTCCACCTGGTTTTCTGCCCATTGATGGATGTTGTAACTTTTGATTACGCTGTTGCCCGAAAGAAAGCTGATCGTTTTGCCTGAGAGCTGCTGAAGGCTGTCCATCCGTTTTCGGGTATTTTTGACCATCACTACCAGACCGACCCTTACGATTGTGAAAATGATGATCATGGGAATGATGCAATAGAGCGTGAGTGATGGTGACAGCTGCCACATTTTATAAGGAGTGAGCGATAGTGAAAACAAAATATTTCCGGTTTGTAACAACCCAAAACCTGTGATCATTCGTACCCCATTGATGTCGTTGTTTATTCTTGATATAATAGAACCGGTGCTGTTGCTGTCATAGTAATCTTTTCCAAAGGATGACAGTTTTCGGAACATTTCCCCTTTGAGTTGTTTTTCGATGAGGCGTCCCGGCACGAATATTAGTATTCTCGAGAGGGTACGAACCAGTATTAATACCAGGGCCAGACCGAGTATAATGAGTACATAGTTGTAAAAACTGTCGCGGCTGGCCGGTTCCCCTCCCGAAATAATGTCAATGCTTTTTTGGATGTACTCCGGAATAGTCACCGATGTCCAGATGGTGAGCCCCAGAAAGAGAAAACCTCCTGTGTACCACCATCTGAAGCGATGCATGTATCGAATCAGAAATTTTAATTTCGAGAGCATAAGTTATCGTTCATTTTGCAAAGGTTCTGCCTGGGGCCAGCATTGCATTAACCGGGAAATATCTCCGTTCCATTCATGATAATATTTGTGGAGATGCTTTTCTGCCTGGGTGATACCCGATTCTGCAATTTCGATAATGGGAGCCAGGTATTGCCCCTCATCATCAATTTTTAGTCTTTCGGCTCTGCGCGATAATCCCGAAGCTGATATTTTCAGCATTTTTAAGGCAATTTCTCTGATGTTCAGTGTACCTGTTTTGGCTCTTAATGCTAATTTCGGCACCTGATCTCTCATGGTTTTTAATTCATCAAGGTTCCAGTTGCTGATGATGTTGTAGCTTTCGTCTAGTGCTTCCTGATCGTAGAGAAGCCCCACCCAAAATGCAGAAAGCGCAGCAATATGAGAGACACAACTGGCATCTGCTCCACGCATCTCAATGAAGCGTTTTAGTCTCACATCCGGGAAAACCGTTGAAACATGTGTCTCCCAGTCTTCCATGGTAGGGGAAAAGTGATGCTTTCCGTTCATAAAATCACGGAATGTCATGTTGTTGCTATCCAGATACTTTCCGTCTCTGAGAATAAAGTACATAGGAATCTCCAACAAGTAGTCCACCCATTTCTCAAAACCAAAATCAGGAGCAAAGATAAAAGGCAGGAAGCCGCAACGATCAGGGTCAGTATCTTCCCAGACCTGTGCTCTGTAGCTTAAATATCCATTGGGTTTTCCCTGAGTGAAAGGCGAATTGGCAAAAAGTGCAGTTGCGGTACTTTGTAAGGCCTGGGCAATCCGCATTTTTTTTATCATATCGGTTTCATTGCGGTAATCGAGGTTGACCTGGATGGTGGCCGTTCTTGTCATCATATCAATGCCCAGGTTTCCTTTTTGAGGCATATAGGCTTTCATTATGCGATAACGCTCTTTGGGCATCCATTGCATTTCGTCTCTGGAGCGTAAGGGGTCAAAACCCAGAGCCAGGGTAATGGCATTAATTTCTTTGCAAATATTACTGAGTTCTTCGAAATGTTTGCGGGTCTCACAGTATGTTTGATGAATATTGCTGAAATTTTTTCCGGAGAGTTCGAATTGTCCTCCTGGTTCAATGGTGATAGATGCCCCGTCTTTCTTTAGCGCAATGATATTTCCTTCCTCTGTTACTGGTTCCCATCCCTCTTGTTGCATAAACTGCATTACCTGGCCGATGCCCGGATTGGTGTTGTGCCCCAGTCGCTGCAGACCCTCTTTTCGATAGAGGAATTTTTCGTGTTCGGTTCCAATTCCCCAATTGCCAGGCTCCTTATTGCCTTGCACAAAGTAATCTATGAGTTGCTGCTTGTTTCTTATTTCTATGAAGTTGCTGGTGTTCGCCATTGTTTTTATTGTCTGAGTATTTCTTCCCGGAGATTATTGAAGATTTTGCAAAGGTATTTTATTTCGAGTTTAAAATAGAATCCAGTACATATTTCTCGACCCTTCGGTTTTTTCCGATGTAGGGAAAATCATGCATGGAAAGCATTGCGGGAGCATTGAGCTCCACAACAATATAATTGTTGTTCGAGGGTTCTTTTTCCAGATCTTTGATGATGATATCTATTCCTGCAATTTTTAGATTTGCTGCTTTTGCTGCTTCTATAGCCACTGTTTTGTAAAAAGCAGGGATTTCATCGGTTACATCTATGCTGTCACCTCCTGTGCTGAGATTGGAATTTTTGCGTAGATATATTTTTTCCCCTTTCCCGATGATAGAGCCGGGGACGAGATTTTGTTTTTTGAGGTGTCTGAGAACTTCTTCGTCCATTTTTATTTTTAGTAGAGGGTGCGTATAATCGTCACCTCTGTTTTTATTTTTTATTTGAATGAGTTGTTCAATACTGTGTATACCGTCTCCGATAATATTTGCAGGTTCGCGGTAGGCTATGGCTCTTACTTCAAAATCGATAACCAGGAACCGGTACTCTTGTCCCTCGTGGTATTCTTCGACAATTACTTTTTTTGAAAAGCGGAAGGCTTCATCAATGGCAGCATATAATTCTTCCTTGTTCTGAATATTGGTACTTACGGCAATGCCATGATCGGTGTCCATGGGTTTTACTACCAGTGGGAAAGAGAGATTTTTTAATGTTACTTCCTGATTTTTATCTGCAAGGAGGATGCCGCTGGCATGCGAAATATTTTTGCGTTGCAGGAATTGTTTGGTCATCCATTTGTCGTTGGAAATCCAAAAAGCGATCAGGCTGTTGGCATCCGATATGGTTCCTTCATGAATAATGTATTCTTTATCGTTGCAGAAAACAGCGATCAGGTTATTTTCGGGATCCAGAATCTCAAAGTCGAGTCCTCTGGCAATAACTTCTTTGATAAGGATTTGGGTGGTTGCCTCGAAATTTGCGTACCCCTCAAGAGGTTGGAAGTTATAGTTCGATTTCATTGAAATTGACATGTCGGAAAACTTGTTTGATTTGTTGCAAAGTTAAGGAACGAAATGCGTAAATGTTTTGTTTCCGGAAGAGCAATTTCTTTACAATATTGGGTTGAAAGGAAATAGAGAAGAAAAACCGGGCAGCTTCTGTTTAGTGCTAAGATGTTTATACCCCATTACATACAAAGAAGAAAGAAACAGAATACTACCCGGTTTTTTATAGGGTTGGGTTCGCTTGGCGCAAATCCATTGAAAAAAATCCGCATGAACTTTAAAAAATCCGGACAACCTCGACTGCTTTTCCCTTTAAGACCATGTTCCCCAAAAATCCTCATTAGGATTAAGAAAGAAAAGAAATGAGCCGGTTGTCCGGATTAAAGGGCTGGGTTCTTGCATTACACACTTCAAAGATGAAGCATATTTCCGGAGAAAAAAAAGAAAAATGGCTCCCTTTTCTGAATCTTTAGACTTCTTTTCTGAATGGTGCATTTCAGGCAACGAGCGAGAAGGGATGTATTTCGGTCAGAAGTTGTATTGATGGGGTGATCAGGCAAAATATTCATCTAAAGTTTTCATCCCGGTTTTGGAAATGCTCAACTCCAATTCATTGTTTCCGTTGAACATGATGCATTTTTTCTGGGTTCGGTTTACTTCTCTCAGAAATCTTGTGTTGACAACATGGGAGCGGGAAATACGAACAAAATCATTACAGTTGATGGAGGTGAGGATTTTTCCTATGTTTTGAGCCACATAATGTTGGTTTTCCTTTTCCATCACTATTTTGGTGTAAACATGATCGGCCTCCAGAAAAATGATATCGCTCGGATTTACAAGCAAAAAACCGGACTGAGTATTGAACCGAATGAGTTGATGCTCGTTATTGGCATTTCCGTTTGTGGTGGGTTGTGTCTCTGCTTGATTGGGTTTGAAGTTTTTCTCTATTTTTTCTATACATAATTGCAGCCGCTCCCTGCTTACGGGTTTTAGAATATAGTCAATAATATTGAACTCAAAAGCTTGCAGAG
Organism: Marinilabilia sp. UBA5340; assembly: GCA_002411085.1. Lineage (GTDB taxonomy): Bacteria > Bacteroidota > Bacteroidia > Bacteroidales > Marinilabiliaceae > Marinilabilia. The sequence goes on from DHQK01000288.1 coordinate 4,290, forward strand.
CATATTGGTCATAAGCAGACACAAAAACGATTTGTGTATTACATCTTTTTTTAAAAAGTTCTTTTGCAATATCGACACCAGATACATTGCCCAAATGAATGTCGAGAAAGAGCACATCAGGTCTTAGTATAGCAATTTCCTCAATCAGGTTCTCCGGAGTTGAGAACTTACCTATTACTTCGAAATTGAAGAACTCGCTGATCATTTTGCTCAGGACGGACAGTGCTCCTGGTTCATCGTCGACAATTACTACTTTGTACATATTTCCTATGTTTAATGCAATGGTTTGAGGGTTATTTGTTTTTCTGATCAAAGAAATCTTTTACGATTGTCTGATAGCTTCTTGATACAGGGAGTATTTCATTGTTGGGACTTTCTATTAACAATTTCATGCTGTTTCCCTCTTTGCGTACCATGCTTACTCTTTTAATGTTCACAATGTAAGAGCGGTGACAGCGGAGTAAGGGCGCACTTTCAAATTTTTGCTCTATGTTTTTGAGGGTATTTCTGATTAGAACGGACTTTGGCTGTTTATTATGAAGATATTTGATGGATACATAATTGTCCGATGATTCCAGGTATAGGAGATCTTCCAGTTTTAATGAAATCCTTAAAACTCCTTTTTCGTCATGAAATGAGATAAAGTTGGATGAATGTCTGATTTGGTTAAGTAAATTATTAAGGCTTATGGTTTTTTCTTTCCAGGCAAAGAAAAGTAAGCTGATTACGTAAGGAATCAATAGAATCAGGGCCGTGTTTTGCAATGCCAGATAGAACAGAAAACCGAAATTCCGGGGGTCGTTCATGGTGAATTTTTCCAGAAAAGCGTACATCACAGCCATCAGCAGAATTTCCCCGGCGATCATCAATATATAGTAACGAATGGTGACAGGTTTTTTTCGTTTGATCAGGAACATTAGCAGAATGCGACTGACAAGAACGACCAACATCCCTGCAATAACCAGAAGTCCGGAATAGAGAATAAATTCAAGCGAGCTTATATTGTACCATTCTCCCGATCCGAATGGCCTGTAGATATTGATAAAGATATAAGCAAAAAGGGTAGCAAATAATACCTGGAGAACCGTGTTTTTCCGGGTAACAAAATAGTTGGGAATTAACTTTGGGCCTTTGTTCATTATTTTGTTGGTAATACAAGTGGTTTTAAGGTTTTAATGCTGCTCAAAAATAATGATAATTGTCAGATTTATTTGATGAAATTGTACAATTTACACCAATATGAGAGTATCATTAATAAAAGAGCTTAATTCTTTGATCAGAATTCATTAGCCGGATTGTCCGGGAAGTCCTGCGTTTTCAGTCTTTTTTATTATGAAAGAAGTGAAGAATCTTTTGGCTTGTGATTTTCACTACGTACAGATGAACGGATTGACGGACACAGCAACTTTTAGGACAATTTGGTTGAAATCATAATCATTTTTTGAACATCAAAAATAATGATCTTTTTAGTTTTCTATTATGGTTTTCTGGTTTTTCTTTTTTTAAATCGAGGGGGATTTTATTTATCCCATTCTTGTTTCATTCGTCCCTTCCTTCTTGCAATTTATCCCAAACTGCAGTCAAGTGCTACATTTGAAGAGTTTGTTTTCTTTTTTGATGTTTATTTGTTGTCAGAAATACAAAACAAACACATGGAACTGCTTTTCGAACAACAGACTAAATTGATGAATCGTTTTGATCTTTACAAAACTCATGGACGTATAGACAATGAAGTGATTTATCATACCTTTCCGTTTGAGTCGCACTTTGAAGAACCTGAAGTTTTTTCTGCAGAAAAAGACAGGGGGTCAGATTGTGTTGGTAGTTCTGATCTCATGGGAGTAAATACTCAGGTCAATCGTTGGTTTCGTTATGCCGTTTTTGAGGCTGAAGACAGGCAAGAGGAATCCAATGCAATTATGTTATTGCATGGTCTGAATGAGCGCAAGTGGGATAAATATCTGTTGTGGGCTTATCATCTGGCAAAAAGCACCCGGGCTCCGATCATTCTTTTTCCACTGGCCAATCACATGAACCGTTCGTCAGAAAACTGGTCTTTCCCCAGGCAGATGATTAAGGTGGTAAGAAGCCGGAAGGAATATTATGGTCCTATTGAAAACAGTTCATTTGTCAATGTTGCTTTAAGCCAGCGAATCGATCTTTGTCCCGAATTGTTTCTTTCTTCTGGTGTGCAGAGTATTTTGGATATAATGAAGGTAACATCGGAAATTAAATCCGGAATGCATCCTTTATTTTCCAAAGGGAAAGAAGTCGACTTTTTTTCCTATTCCATAGGTGCCTTTGTCACCGAATTGCTTCTGATGGCTAATCCCGGGGATTTGTACAATCACAGTAAAGCTTTTTTGTTTTGTGGGGGTGCCACCTTTGACCAGATGAACGGCAGATCGAAAAATATTCTGGACAACAGAGCATTCGAGTCACTTCAGGGGTTTGTAAATAATTTTGATGTGGGGAAAGTATCCAATAAGTTTTTCGATGTATTCAAACCTTTTGGGAGTGCGGTTCGGGACATGTTTCTGTCAATGATTTCCATGGAAAAGTATAAAAGGGAGCGGGAAAGCAGGTTAGAAGCCTTGAGTAGTCGGATGAGGGCAATTGGATTGAATATGGATAAGGTGGTGCCGGGAAGTGCTATTTTCAATACTTTCTGCATGGGTAAATGCCGGAATGTATCGGTGGTTGATTTTGATTTTGGTTATTCGCACGAAATGCCTTTTCCCATTCATAATACCTCAATAGCCGGAAAAGTGGAAAACGCCTTTAAGAATGTTTTTAATGAGGCTTCATGTTTTTTGAAGAGATAGGTGTTTGTAATGGCGTGGTAAAGTGTAGAAGGTCAGATTTTTGTTAGGTGATTTTATTTCTGCTCTCCATAATTGGAAAAACCGGGGTGAAAACGTTTGCTTCGGTTTTTCTTTTTTTTCTGCTATTTTTAATTCAAAACCATTTTGTGGGAAATATTTTTTTTATACTTTTGCACCGCCTGACAGGGAAAGCCCCGGAAGGAAGAACTCAAATCAGTTATTTTTTTGGGTAAAAGAATAAATATAGAATGCGAAAATAGCTCAGTTGGTAGAGCACGACCTTGCCAAGGTCGGGGTCGCGGGTTCGAGTCCCGTTTTTCGCTCAGAGAAAAAGGTGACGAGAAGTCTATCCCGATTTATCGGGAAGTCCCGTTTTTCGCTCAGGGAAAAAGACGAGAAGTTTTTTCCGATTTTTTTTGAAAAGAGATATTGATAATTGATGTTGCCGATGTAGCTCAGTGGTAGAGCGCTTCCTTGGTAAGGAAGAGGTCACGGGTTCAACTCCCGTCATTGGCTCTGGAAACCTTCACTTATAGTGGAGGTTTTTTTTTGTTTTTTTTTTCGGCTATGGTGTGAAACAAAGCATGTCGCACTGATCTTTCCTAATCCCCTTTCTTTATTATTTTGATGCGATGTGCTTCTCCCTGATCCGATTGAATGATCATCATGTAAATCCCTGTTTTGTAATGTGAAAAGTCCCATTCTACAGGTTTGCCACCGCTTGTGGTCTTGTTGTCAATTAATTTACCGGTGAGATCATATATCGAAATTTCAACAATGCCGATGGGGAGATGACGAATAGTAGCTGTCGCTTCAACCGGATTGGGTGACAGGGTTACCTTGTTGGCATGTTTTTCACTTATGCTGCTGCTGGCCACACTCATGGAAATTTCAATGCTCTTATTGGAATTGGCATCAAGGGTGTCCTTAAAGTCGTTGTATTCAAGTGCAGCAACAGTGTATTCCATGTCCGTTGCCTGAGGAACTTTGGTAAATGTCACACTGCCTGAAGCATCCGTTGTTTTGGTTTCATTGTTGAACGTTATTTTTGCTCCCTCCAGAAGCATTCCGTTTTTATCTTTTATCGTAAAAGATATTGAATATCCGGATTCCACCCAGATGGTTTCCGAAAAGGCAGATTGCATATTAACATCGGGGTAAACAGCTCTGACTTTGTATTCATAATCACCTAAATCGGGGACCTGATCGTTGTAAGTATTGTTCGAGAATCCGTAGGTTCTTCCTATTTCCAGATTGTCCCTGTATATTGCATATTCCACATTCCCTGAATAGAAGGTTGGAGAGCCTGTGGCATACCGTCTGCTGATATTTTTCTGATATTTGGTTGGGAAAGTGGTTTCATTTCTGGCAGTTTTACGGATATTAGTAACGGGAGGGGCACCGGGAAATGGATCGGTATTTAAATCTCCTAATTGTGATCCCACTCTCAGGTCGTCAAGCAACAGAACAAAAGTGTCTTCTCCTTTATTCTGGATAGCCAGCTCTACCTTTTGTCCCAGATAGGATGATAAATCATATTCCAAACGTGTCCAGGAAACAGGAACTTCATAGTTTTGGTACAATGTTTCCCAAGTGGATTGTCCTGCGGGTCTGATTTTTACATCAATGGTCTCGAAGCCCCATCCATTATTTGCCAGACTCCTTGCCATGAAAGAGAAGTAATCTCCCTCGGTGACCTCAATCTGGGGGGAGATCAGCCAGTCATCACTGGGTACACTCCGTGCAGCAAAAGCGGCAAGTACCTTATTGCCAGACCAGGCAGAAATGTCATATTCCATCTGCAGAATTTCTTTATCGTAGACATCCAGGATCATGAAAGCCAGTGCTTCTCCTTCGTGTGGCCATACAATACTATGGATACCATAAGTTGCATCCTGATCCTTATCCATAAATTCCCATCCTCCGATGCTGGTAGAATAAGGCTGGTATATTTCAAAATTTTCATTGATGACAGGGTTCCAGGTCAATTCAATGTTTTTGTAATCAGTGACGGAAATTGGGTTGTCGGGCCCCAGTGGATCAAATGGCCTGAGATTGAGCTGAACTGTTTTGGTGTTGTCAGGTAAAAAACGGGTTGACTTGCTGTGGAAACCTTCACTTTGAACATCAACATGGGTGTACAGTGTGCTGTGTATTACTTGCGTGGTTACTTTTCCATCTGTGCCGGTGAAGATCGTGTCTTGTTCAAATATCACCATTGCATTTTCGATGGGATTGGTATCAATATCAGTAATAAAAAAGGAAAGATTATAGATGTTGGGCGCTGTTGAGATAGTTGCCAAGGCTGGATTTAACTGATAGCAATTGTCAGCAGAAGAGTATTCATAGAATGCCAGATGGTAATCGGTAGTGTGCTCAAGGCCGGACAGGGAAAACTCATTGCCAGTACCATTGTATACCACATAAGTATTTGATCCGATATTCGTTCCACTGCCAAAGGTGGTGCTTGCTGTATAATTGGTTCCATCGACCGGGAGATCGACAATGGGGAGGTCTTTACGTGCTAAAACCAAAAGAGCGTCACCGTCCCCTCTGCTATAGGATATATTCATAGAGGTTTTGGTAATGCTGGATGTTGCAATATTCGTTACAGGAAGCTCTGGTTTTGTCTGGCACGGGGTGGTGTTGAATATTTCAACAAAATCTATTCCCACGCCATGCCCGTAATTGGATGTGGCTTCAAAGGCGATTTGGCAAGGTTCAGAAACCGGTATTTCCAGTATCCGGGCTGTCCACTCAGGAATGTCTCCGGTATAATGAGCCAATGTTTCCCAGGTTCCGGTACTTATCGGACGGATGAGTACTTTTAATTCATCCTGGTCAGTTTCCCAAAGGGGTTGGAGATGCCTGAATCGGAGTCCGTAGCTTTGTCCGCTTTCGAGGTTGAAAACCGGAGAGATAAGCCGTGTGGTTTTGGATGAATAGGATTCCTGATAAAAGGAAGCGTAAACATTACCCGAGAAGGCAGGGATTATGGCTTCTCCGTTATTCAGGGTGTCATTGGTCCAGTTCAAAGTACCAGTTATATACTCCTGGAGCCAATTACCCAGTCCGTTTTCAAAATCCTCAACCCAGGGGAATGAGGAGACAGGATCTGGACTGGTGACAGCTTCTGCTTTCATGCTATTGGAATAGGAGGTGCCTTTGTCACTCCAAATTGAATAAAAATAGCGCGTAGAGGAGCTCAGATTGTCGTGTAAAAATTGTTGGAGTGAATTGCCATAGTACAGTACGGTTCCACCTCCTTCAATGGCATCTCCGGGATTGTAACCGGCACCATTTACAGGCGTCCCAAAAGTGTTGGTATTGTTCCAGGCCAGTAAAACTGGCAATTCTGTGTTGTTCAAAGTGCCTGGAGTCCAACTCACAGAAATGCTTTTTTCATTTGTGGCAACGGCATCAAACTCAATGGGGGAGCCATCCTGAAATGCCATGAAATCGAAAGTAATGGTTCCGTTGGAGTGCAGGATGTTGGTGATGCTGCGGTTGAAGCCCGTTCCGTCCCAGGTGGTCATGCCCGGATCACTAGTGTCCGTAAGTTCGGTTACATTGGCGGTTCCGGGAAAAGGGCAGGAGGCAGCATTGACAATGTGATTGGCAGCGATGGGATAAAACCCCTGATGCTCGTCAATATTGATGGTGTTGGAAGGCCTCCTTTGGTTGATGAAATCTTCATCGGCATGATAAATCAGCATCCCGCTTTCGTAAAGAAAAGCGTCGAAGCCCGTTTTTTGCCGGTTTTCAATAAGCAGGTACTCGCTTGCAACCGGACTGTTTACCCTTAAAACACTGGCAGAGGTGCTAACCGGTTCCAATGTGATATTTGCAGGATCCTGAATGGTTTCAACCTTCACCCATCCCAGCTCAGCCTTTGAAAAGGGGTTGTGATGGGCCGGGGATGATCCTGCAGGAGCTCCGTTGTAGGTTCCGCCTGCCATGATGTCCCAGCGGCCTGTTCCGTCAAAGAATCCGTTGGTTTCATCATCAATATCGTAAAAATCCGGAAGTCCCAGGTTGTGACCAAATTCATGACAGATTACACCAATGGTATTTATATCTCCGGAGACACTTCTTAACTCCGGCTGAATGGTGTATTGATCAATTACTACGCCATTGAAGGTGCGTTGGGATGCACCGATGCCGGCAGCAGAAAAAGAGTGTGAGTGTGACCAGATGTCATTCTCGTTGCCTGTTAATTCCTGTCCTGTACCTTGATGTATGATGGATATTCCTTCTACCAGTCCATCTCCATCATTGTCATATTTGGAGAAGTCGATTCCCGCATCTGCAGCAGCTTCTATTGCATGAAGTGCGAATTCTTTCCATTTGGCCTCTGGTCCATAATAATCATGAGTCCCAGGCACAGTCACCCAGTCATAGACAGTGGTGTTAATACTGAGCTTTCCTTTACTTACTTCTTCATAGTAATCTTTGAAACTGCCGGATCCGTTGTAATCCGGTAAATTCATGAAATCGTCAAAAGTAGTACGGGGGTAGGTTGGTGAAGTGTCCGAAAAGTTTACCAGTAAAACGAGCAGGTTTGGTGATCCCGAGGAGGGAAAGAAAGTTTCCATCGTACCACTTTTGAGTGGTGAGGCAAATTTTTCCGCCCTTTTTTTGAGAATGTCTTTGCGCGATACTCCTATATTCTTTGGGGTAGAGGAGAGGAAATTTTGCTCCGAAATGCTCCTCTGGTTGGGATTAGTGGCTTTTATTCCGGAAGAAACGATAAGTCCTGATTTGAGTTGAGCGGCATATTCAAAAAAGCCATTTTCTGTGCGGAGGATACGGTAACCATCACGGGTCGTAATCCAGTTATACCACTCATCACCGTGTTGTTGGATTGTTAGTACAGATCCGTCGGGCTGCACAATATCGCGGGGGAAAGGATAAGCGCCTACAGAGAACGCCGGTGTGGTATAGATTACTGACTGGAAAAAAACCAATAAAAATGTGGCAACAATAAACTTTTTTCTGGTAGAAAACTTCCCCATGTTCTTCCTCACTTAATGAATTGCAGAAAAGTCAGGCCCCTGACTTGAACTTGTAAATTACCTCAAATATATACCTTTGTAAACGAAATACAGCAAAAAAAGTTCCAAAAGCGATACGCGCGAATGGATTGATATGAAAAATACGATACCACTGATGTTGTCGAAAATTAAGAGTACTACGTTTCTTGCCATATTGGCTTGTTTTTTATGGTCAACCGCTTTTGTGGGAATAAAAATTGGCCTTGAATATACTTCGCCCATGCAGTTTGCCGGCACACGGTTTTTTCTTTCCGGACTGATGCTTTTACCTTTGGTGAGCTCGTGGAGTCGTTTGCGAGAAGACTTAAAAATGCATTTTCCTGTGTTCCTTAAAATAGCTTTTTTTCAGACTTTTGTATTGTACACCTTGTTCTATCAGGGTATCAATCTGGTAGAGGGGGCCACTACTGCGATAATTATCGGTTCTCAGCCTCTTTTTACTGCATTGGTGGCACATATTTCACTGAAAAACGATTTGCTGACAATGCGGAAATTCAGAACCATCATTATTGGCATTGTTGGCATTGTGATGGTGGCTTTTGAAAAGGGGATGAATTTTTCAGGAAGCACCCTTTATGGCCAGCTTACAGGGGTTGGCTTATTGGTTTTGGCCAATATGGCATCCGGTTATGGAAATGTTTTGGTTAGCCGGCAAAGCGATTTAAAGATTTCACCCGTTGGACTTAGTGCAGTTCAGTTAATTATAGGAGGCCTGGGATTGTTTTCGATTTCTTTTTTTGTAGAGCCGTTTCATGGATTTGTTTTTGAGTGGCCCTACTATGTCTCCCTTTTCTGGTTGAGCTTTTTGTCGGCCGCTGCTTTTGCGCTGTGGTTTACCCTGCTGAACCGACCCGGGGTAAAAGTTTCCGATTTAAATATCTGGAAGTTCATAATTCCGGTTTTCGGGGCCCTTTTCAGCTGGTTGATTATTCCTGACGAGGTGCCCACAGTGCTTCAAATTGCAGGCATGTTTTTTATTGGACTCTCTTTGGTTTTGTATAACCTGCAAAACCGCAAAAGGAGATTGTAACTTTACCTTTCAAACCGTTTATTTTCCCCTTGTGTTGTATGGGATGTAAAAATAAAAGGAGGTTCCCTGTCCGGGGAATGATCGCATGGAAATGTCTCCTCCCAGGGCCGGAAGAATACTTTTGACGATGCTCAATCCCAGTCCCATGCCACCATAAATGGACTGTCCGGAATTTTCAGCCTTCCGGAAGGGTTGAAAGACATATTTTTGTTCTTTTTCGGGAATCCCAATCCCTGTATCTTCCACCATGAAAACCAACGCTCTGTGCGGTGGGTCTTGTATCTCCAGATCGGGGATGAAGGACTGTAGATCATGATTGCTGAATTTTTCAACCGACAGTTTTATGTAGCCGTCAGCGGTAAATTTCAAAGCATTTCCCATGAGGTTGGTTATTACCTGCCGCAGTCTGTGCTCATCAGTATAGATTGAAACTTCTTTGAGCGAATCAGGAATGTCCAGAATTAATTCCAATCCGGTTTTTTTCTGAGGTTGGAACTCAAGTGTCTTCATTATATTGGAAAGAAACGGGCCCAATTTTACCGAGTGAAACTGTACATTCATCTGGCCTGTTTCTATTCGGCTGATATCAATGATATCATTGATTAAAGCCAATAGGTTTTCTCCTGACTGCTGTATCATGGAAATAAATTCTGCTTTGTCCTGATCGGACAATTGCATACTGCTTAGAAGGGTGGAGAAGCCTACAATGGCATTCATCGGAGTTCTGATTTCGTGCGAAAGATTAGCCAGAAAGGCAGTTTTCAAACGGTCAGATTCCTCGGCTTTTTTCTTTGCTTTTTCCAGATCGGCAGTACGGCGTGCCACTAATTCTTTTAGGTCGTGTCGGTGTATTTCCAGTTCTTGATTCTGAGCCATCACCTGGCGTTGGCTCTCTCTGAGTTCCCGGATTGCTTTTTGAAGATTGTGGGTTTTTTCACGCACCATTCCTGCCAGAACAATTTTTTGACGGTTGAGCAGGCGCATGCGCAACATAAAAACCATCAAAATCAGGAGCGCAACAAAAGCGGTAAAAGCCCAGGAAAACCAGGGTTTGTGGTAGAAAGGAGCATTGACAAAGATGTTCAGATAGTCTCCCTCTTCATTCCAAACATAATGATTATTGGCTCCTTTTACGCTCAATCGGTATTTTCCGGGAGGGAGATTGGAGTATGAAATGTTGTGGATGGCTGAAGCTTCAGACCATTGTTCATCAAATCCTTCGAGTTTCCAGCGAATCATATTCTTTTCGGGATGGCTGAAGTTTAACACCGAAACATCAAAAGAAATGTTATCACGGCCAAAAGGTATTTCAATTTCCCTGGATGTAACTTCTTCTACGTCAATGGCCGTTTGACCACCTATGGAACTGTTTGGGTTGCCTGTATAGTAACTAGAAATATAAACCGGAGGTTTGTAATTGTTGAGTTGTATATTTTGAGGATCGAACCACACAAACCCGTTGATGCCGCCCATCATGATTTCATTATCAGCAGTTACGAATACTGCACGTTCGTTAAACTCCTGACAGAATGTTCCTTCGTCAATGCCGAACTCTTGCAGCTCCTTGGAAGATGGATTCAGACGGGTAATGCCGTAATCGGTGGATATCCATAGGTTTTGATCCGGATCGGTGCATACAGCATAGGTGTTGGTAGAAAGGGTTTGTGTAGCAAATTCATCACTGAATTGCTGTGTTTGGGTATTGAATCTGAGTAAACCACTGCCGAATGTTGCAAGCCAGATGTAATCATCGTTTTTCGAAGCCATGGATAGAACGTAGTTACCACGGGTAATATTTTGATTGTTATTGTTTTTAAGCAGGGTGGGGATCCTTTTGAAATTTTCGGTTTCTGTATCGAAAAGAATCAGAAATTCGTTTTTGGCCCCGATCCAGCATTTTTGCTCCTGGTGTGTCAATAAGAAATCGGTGACAGGCACAAACTGCATCTCCCATTCGTTCAGTGGAAACGGGTGGGGGATGTAGGAATTATCCAGAGGATTAAAAATGATAATTCCAGCCTGAGATGCGATCCAGATTTTATTGTCGCTAGTAACTTTCAGACTGCTAAGGCTATTAATTCTTTGTTCGGAAACTGAATCCACACTAAATGTATGTCGTTGAAAAGTATCTCCGGATAGGTTGGTTTCCAGTAGTCCGTTGGAGGTAGCCAGGAATATTCTGCCATTCAGATCAATCCCGTCTCTTACGATATTTTCTTTCTTCCCGTAGTCCGTATCCAGAATATTTATGAATTCTTTATTGGGGCTCTTTTCCCGAAAAAGACCATCAAGCGACCAAAACCATTTGCGCTTGCGGGAATCTTCCATCAGAAAAAAAACGGAAGTATTTTGAGCGTCCGAGAGTTTTCGGAGATCATAACTTTTAAAAATGTGTTTGTGGAAATCAATAAAAGAAAGCCCTGCCGGAGTTCCGGCAAATAAGAGCGGCTGGTGTCCATAGAACTCCAGATCGTTGATCTGGTTGTTTATGAGATCTCCGTTCTTTTCGGAAGCTGTAAAGTTTTGAAGGTGCCGGCAGGTAGAATCCGTTTTAAAAATCCCGTTGTTCAGGGTTCCAATCCAGATGTTATCCTTATGGTCGATAGTGATGGAGGTAATTTGTTGGATCTTTTCTTCGGAGCCGGATCTCAGGGGTTTAGCTTTCATTTCGGCCCATTCCCATAGTCTGTTGGAACCGGCCAATATGATTTTTCCTGATGAAAGCTCTGCTATGTCCCGGATCCAGTTCTCCCGGTCTGAATTGTGGGGGAATTCTGTAGCCTCATGAATAAGCATTCCGGTTTCATCAAAAATGAAAAGTCCTCTGGTGGTTCCGGCGAAGATTCTGTTTCCAATCTTTTGAATGTTGAAAACAGTGAAGTTCATTTCATTGTTTTTTGACTTTACTCTTTCGAAGGAAACAGGCTTTTTGTGTTTATTCAATTTTACTTTAATGAGCCCTTGAGGATTTGCTCCCAGGAGCAAGAGGGAGTCATTTATTTCTCCAATGCTTACGATGTTGTTCAGTATGCGTTCTCCCTTTTTTTCATTGATTACCGGGAGCCATGAATGAAATTCCGCAGTTTGGTAATCCAGGTAATTAAGTCCCCCAAAAACAGTTCCAATCCATAGCCCTTTGCTATCAGCGGCCTGTTTTAGCGCACTGACATTATTATTGCTCAGTGAAAGGGAGTCCGTTTTGTCGTTCTGATAAATGGAAAGAGTGATTCCATCCCATTTATACAGACCTCCGGAAGACCCCATCCATACATATCCTTTGGAGTCGATAGATATCGAACGGATATTGGATTGTATCAACCCATGCTGACGTGTCAGGTTGTCAAAATGAACCCCTGGATACGATGTATTCTGGGTCTGACCATAAATATAAAACATAAACAGAATCAGAATACTGACACTTCGGTGAAAAAGGAGTTTTAATTTATTATCCGGGGGATAAGTCATACTCATTAATTGGATTGATGAAGGTTTGTTGCTGCATTAAAATACAAAAAAGATATCATTTCTCCTTGATTCTTGATGTAAAACTGTGAGTTTGTGTTGTTATGTGTTTGTATTTCAGGAAATTTCAACCACTGTAATTCCGCTGCCTCCATGTTGGACGTGTTCATCATAATAACGAGAAACAAAAGGCAGAGTTGCAATATGTTGACGAATTAATTCACGTAAAATGCCATTTCCCTTTCCATGGAGAATCTTAATGGTCTCTGCACCACATAAAAGAGCTTCATCCAGGTGGTTTAATACTTTCGTTACGGCCTCTTCGGCCCGCATGCCACGAACATCAATGTCAGGACTGAACGACAGTTTTTTATCACGCATACGATCGGCATAAGTATTTGCAGCCCCTGAAGTGCTTTGTCTCTGGGCTTTTTTGTACTCATTTTTGCTGATGCGTTTCAATCTGGACCATTTAAGGGTTGTAATCAGCTGCCCAAAAGCAACCACAGCATCTTTGCCGTTGATTTCAAGGATTTGACCGGGTACACTCTGCCCCTCTAATATTACAGTGTCTCCTGCTTCAAGGGGTTTGTTTTCATTTTCTTTAGGACTAGTTTTTTGTTTTTCAGTAGCCGCAGGACTTGTGCTTGTTTTTTTCTTTTTTGTGGTGTTTTGCTTTTCTCTTATCTTCTTTATTTTTTTTTCAAGCTTTTGCTGCAATGCTTCATCGATCGAAGCTTGTTCTACTTTTTCCTTGAAATTGTCAAGATTTTGGCGCAGCGATTTGGTTCTCTCTTTTTCAGCCTGGGCTTCTCTTATCTCCCGGATGGTTTTTTCTATTTCCCGGTTGGCCGCTGCAAGGATGCTTCGGGCTTCCTGTTTGGCCGATTCAAGAATCTGTTGTCTTTCATTCTTCAGTTTTTCCAGGTCTTTTTCGTATCGGGCAGTAATGTTTTCCAATTGTTTGTCCCGGTCACGAACGGATTGCCTTTTCTTTTCCCAGTATCTTTTGTCACGAATGATTTCGCGCAGGTGTTTATCGAAGTTGATGTGTTCTTCGCCCAGACGGTCTTTGGCTTTGAGCAGAATGTTTTCCGGAAGCCCTGTTTTTCTGGCTATTTCGAATGCAAATGAACTGCCTGGTTGGCCCATTTCCAATTTGAAGAGGGGCTGAATCTGATGGGTATCGAAAAGCATTGCACCATTGATTATTCCATCATTTTCAGATGCAAAATGTTTTAGATTGGTATAGTGAGTGGTGATGACTCCATATACTTGTTGCTGGTTGAGTTGTTCCAGTACTGCCTCGGCAATGGCACCTCCCAGCATTGGTTCTGTTCCGGTTCCAAATTCATCAATCAGCAAAAGGGACTTGCTGTCACAATGCCGAAGGAAATTTTTCATGTTTAGCAGATGTGAACTGTAGGTGCTGAGATCGTTTTCGATGGATTGTTCGTCTCCAATATCCATGAAAATACTGTTAAAAAACCCCATTTGAGAGTTCTCTCCAACCGGAACCGGTAATCCGCACTGCAGCATGTATTGCAACAGCCCCACTGTTTGGAGACAAACCGACTTACCACCTGCATTGGGCCCGGAAATGAGCAAAATACGTTGCTGGTCATTCAACTCTATGTCAAGCGGAACTACCGGTTTACCAGCTGCCTTGTTTTGGAGAAACAACAAGGGATGCCTGGCCTTTTCCCACAAAAAGGCAGTTTGGTCGTACATTTTGGGTACCGTACCATTAATGCGTTTGGCAAATTGTGCCTTGGATCTTATGAAGTCAATGATGCCCATAAATCTGAATGCGTAAAGCATCTCCTCCATGTAAGGACGCATAAAAAGGGACAGTTCCGACAGAATCTTCACCAACTCGCGTCTTTCCGCATATCCAAGTTCCCGTATTTCATTATTGATTTCGACAATTTCTGTTGGCTCAATGTAGGAGGTTTTTCCGGTGGCCGACTCATCCTGAACAATTCCTGATATTTTTCGCTTGTTGGCCGAAAGAACCGGAATTACCGCACGCCCATCCCGAATGGAGATGCTGGCATCAGGGTCAACAATGCCTTCCTGTTGCGCTCGCTTCAGTATGGCCGCCATCTTTCCGGAAATACTGCTTTGTTTGGATCTTATTTCTCTGCGAATCCGCAAAAGATCAGGAGATGCATTGTCCCGCACCTGGCCATGTTTGTTGATCACTGTGTCGATTTTATCCAGCACTGCCGGGTATACCATCACTGGCTCTGCAAGTCTGAACAACGAGGGGAAATCTTCCTGATCTTTGGATTGGATGAATCGTAGGATGTCACGGACACTGCCGAGCGATCTTCTTAAATCGAAAAGTTCATTGACTTCCAGAAATAGTCCGTCTACCCGCAGTTTTTTTAGAGATTTGCGCAGGTCGAAGAAGTTGCTGGCAGGCATTTCTTGTCCATCATCGGCAATGTGCATCATCTCATAAGTTTGCTTTAGCCACGATGTCACGTTGTCATAATGGTTTGAAAAGCTCATTTTTTCAGCACGCTCCCGTCCCATTTCGCTCAGGCAGCCCTCTATAATAAACTCTCGTATTTTGTTGAAATATAATTTCTGTTCAAATGTTTCCGGATATATCACAATCTTCTGTTTTGGTGCAAAATTAAGTAAAAGATTGAGCTGCTCATGCAATATTTTCTGATTTGTATTTTAAGTCCTTTGTTTGACCCATTGCCTTTCTTAATAAAAAAGACCGAAGGTCTATGTGTAATAACTCAGGATTTTTGTTTTCCGGCTTTCTGTTTGGTTAAATGATAATCTGTACAAACAGAATAACCTTTTTTTAAATTGATGTATGGCAGAATTTTATGAAAAAAATGCTGACAAAATTCATGTGTTTCAGATATGAAATCCTGAGAAACGTCTCTTTTTTTGAAGTGTTGACCTCCTAAATTAGGCCCCTGAAAAGAAAGTGTTTTTTTTAGTAAACGAATAGAAATATGGGGCCGATAAGAAAGCTCAGAGAACGCGGATTTTTAGAACGTCGTCGTTATGAGGCAGTCGTGTTTTTATTGTTGTCAGGTTTGTTTTTTGGCTATTTGGGTCATGAAATGGGAATGGCTAATTTGCTCAATACCCTGATGCGCACGGCTCATGATCTTTTGATGAATACTGTTTTGTTTATTTTAGGCATTACCGTACTTACGGGTGCATTGGGTAAGTTGATGATTGAATTTGGAGTGGTTCGATTGCTCGAACTTTTGCTGGCTCCATTGATGCGGCCTTTGTTTCGGCTTCCGGGGGTTGCTTCCCTGGCCGGATTGATGACTTTCTTTTCTGACAATCCAGCCATTATAAGTTTGTCCAACGATAAGCATTTTAATCGCTTTTTTAAGAAACGCGAACTACTCTCACTCACCAATTTTGGAACTGCTTTTGGAATGGGGCTTATTGTACTCGCATTTATGAGCAGTCTTGGTTTTTTCAGAGGGGCTATGATTGGTCTGGCCGGAGCATTGGCCGGAGCAGTCGTGAGTACGCGCCTGATGCAATACCTGCTGCGTGGATTGCCAGAAGGCAATGACGAAGTTTCTGAAAAAGAAGGAGATATAGAAAAAGTTCGATTTGTTTCAAAAGGTCCTGTATTTCAACGGTTTTTGAATGCTGTTCTGGATGGAGGAAAATCGGGGGTTGATTTGGGGCTGTCTATTATTCCGGGGGTTTTGGTAATCAGTACCTTTATCATGGTTGTTACTTTTTCAGTGAATGATCCGGCAATTGGCTATCAGGGACTTGCTTATGAAGGGGTTCCCTTACTTCCGCGCATTGCCGGTTATTTTTCCGGGGTATTTGAGTTCCTTTTTGGCTTTGAGCATCCTGAACTGATTGCTTTTCCTGTGACTTCTCTGGGAGCCGTAGGAGCTGCATTGTCCATGGTTAAGGCATTTGTGATTCAGGGAATTGCCGGAACCAATGAGATTGCTGTTTTTACGGCTATGGGAATGTGTTGGAGCGGATACCTGAGTACCCATACAGCAATGTTGGATACTCTGGGA
Organism: Marinilabilia sp. UBA5340; assembly: GCA_002411085.1. GTDB lineage: Bacteria > Bacteroidota > Bacteroidia > Bacteroidales > Marinilabiliaceae > Marinilabilia. The sequence continues at coordinate 20,698 of DHQK01000288.1, forward strand.
TACAGATCACTTACCTCAAAGGCTCTGTTTGCACATACTGTAGGAGGTGTAGTTGCAGGAATTATGGCCCATTTGATTTATCTGTTGGTTAGCTATTGGGGGCTATAGTTTTCCTGATTATATATTGGATAGTTTTTGCAGCAAGTGATCGGCAGCCAGTAATATTCCTATTGCTACAGAGGCACCTATGACCATCAGGTGAACGGGTTCGACCCATGAGTAAAGAGAATGAAAGGCACCTCCAAGGTTATTGATCCATTCAAAACTGTTCTCCCCGGTAAATATGCCGGCATCATAGAAAAAGCCAAAAGCGAAAAGAATCAATACCCCGGGAAGAATCCACCAGCGATTTTGTTTATCCACCAGCGGTTGATAATAGTTGGATTGAGCTACCCAGTCTGCCATCACTCTATCCATTACCTGGCGGTTGAAATTATCATCAGGAACCTCTTCGGGAACAAAATTACTTTTAAAAAGATCCCGGATAATCTGGTCTTCATTAAGCGTTGTATGTTTGTCAATCCTTTTCATCCGTATAAAATTTATTTTTCAAGGTCGGATAGCCTGCCCCGATCTATCGGGGGAACTCGTCCTGATTAATCGGGACTTGTTTCATCTTTTTAAAAACCAGATTCTTGCAGTCAAGAGGCAGAGCCAATCAGGGTGAGAATTGCTCTGCTCGGCTTCGCCGCTGGCTTGCAAGAATTTGGGTTATATTAAAGTATCAGCCTCTTTCTTCAATGTTGTTTGCAGCTCTCTGAGGAGACTTTTTCTCCCTCGGAAGAGC
>DHQK01000161.1 GCA_002411085.1 Marinilabilia sp. UBA5340
ATATTCTCTGATACTACTCGCCGATAACCGATGGAGGCCCCTGGTAATATTGATTCTCCAATAGGACCTTCCAATTGATCTAACACTTCTCCGCTTACCAATTGGGTCCACCAGCTTTCTCCTTTCCGGGGCATAAAATCTACAAGTGGGTTTTCTTCTCTGGCAAGCGCCGGTTCATTTGTCGCAACACCGCTACTGGTAATACCATCTTCCATCACGTACCGATATTCAGTACCTAACACAACTTCATCACCGGATTCAATTCCAGGATCATGAAGAATCAAGCGCTTTACCCGGGCTCCACCGCCATATTTATTATTCAGTACAGGTAATTTCAGGAATGAATATTCCTCTGCAATTCGTCGGCCGACTCGTGGGTCTTCCTTCTTGATATTTTGATATCCTTTTGATGACAAACCTTTACCCAAAGCCATATCGGTAAGCAAACCAATTACGGTTCCGGACCTCTTGAGTATATCAACCGGATCATCTGCATCAGCCATATCTGATAATGCAGTGTCATATATTGCTTCATAATGTGGTTCAATGCCATTGCCTGAGGCTATCTTGCCCTGACGTTGGTTGGCTACAAACTCCCAGCATGCCATTCGTGGCGTTAAAGATTTGTTACCACCGTCTTCATCTTCTCCTCTACCCCCAATTTCGACCTCAATTCCAAATTTTGCACAACCGCTTTCATTATTGCTGTCCAGGCAGGTTACGCTCGCTCCTTTAAAATCAGCATAGCCGGAAATATATTCTGACCGGTAATTATCTAGTCCGGGTGCATCATCTAAAAGTGAAAAAAGATATTTGAAATAAATCTTACGTGAAGCAACATTGTCCTGACCATCTCCCAAAAAATGAGCGTTTATTTTGGCTGCCAGGGCTCTCACTGCCATTTCATTACTCGAATCCACCCCTAGGTCTTCAGTGTTAATGAAGTAAGAATCTGTATCATAGGAAGGCCCCGTTTCCCCCTCAGGCAAAATCACTCTTGCCATTGCCATTGCCGTGCGATCATGAACATGGGCATAATCCTTGGGTTCATATTGAACGTGTATTGAGCCGCCTGAAGGCAACCGAATGGATTTTAACTGATAAGCTGCCGGATCGTACCGCAAAGTCTTATCCACAAAGGCACTTTGATCCACCCAGGCAACTCCATTGTTTCGTCTTTCCTCACTGTTGGGAGATTGATTTCCCCATGCATCTAAAGCATATGGGGCATACGGTGGATTCTGCAAATCATCGGTCAAGGCAGATTCTGCGCTAAAAAACGCTGCCAGTTTAGAATCTTTATTTGCCACCGGATAATGATAATCAAAAACGTAAGGACTTATATTGGCTGAAACCACCCCTTCATATTCAAACCATACCCTTCGTAAGGTAAGTTTTCCATTATTCTCTTTGGCAGGCTTGCTTTCCTTATAATAATTAAAATTGCTATTTATATTATTGGCAACATTCGGGACTAAACTATAATCGTATTCAAAACGAACCGTTTTCACCGGCTTTTGATAATCCTCTAAATCACCGTCCGCCCTCTTCGCAAAAAGAACAATTTTCTCGAGATATTCCAATTTCGTGTCGGATTCAAAAACTCCGTCATTGTTTTCAATATTGGAAGCAGGATCATCATTGGACGATAATTCTTTAGCTCCTGTTCCATCGTACCTGTCATTGTCACTTCCCTTTAAATAGGGGTTGTCATTTTCAGTTTTATTTGTAACAAAATAGGCGATATGAGTTTTTGTTTCGATGGTATAAAGGTATTTAACCTGTTTCTCCCCGGTATCCACAGTACCTGTATCGTCTTTGGGATCCGAAATAGAGTTTTTCTGATAGTGCAACCCGTTATAAGGCATTCTGTAACGATACCAGGGCTTTCCATTCCCTCCGAACGCCTTTCTGTATGAAAATCTGGTCCATCCCCCAAAATCTCCGTCGGAAGCTCCGCCCTTATCATCAGAATCGATGTAAGAAGGCGTAAGAATCTCTGTCAGAAGAAAATTTGAAGCATATTCGTGGGGATTAATTTGTCCCATCAAAGTCTGATGATTTTTAACACCAGTATCAGTCACCCGATATGAATTATTCAATAAGCTACCTTGTGATAATGACAATGGAGCAAATGCGTAAAAGCGATTTTCTACAAGGTGCTTATCGGGGTCTATATTAATGGTAAGTGAGGTTTCATTCCGTACTTTTATGGGTTCAGTGTACAATAACCTAATCCCGTCTTTGTTTACAATATCCATTCCTGTGATATCCCCCCCTGATCTTATCTCTTTTATATATGCCGAACGCCCTGATTCTTCACGATTAAAAAACTGAAGATTATCTGTTTCTGAACCTGAATTTATTCCAGAAATACCTGCTCTTTTTATTCCTGTGTTTTCATCTCCATAAAAGACCTGACCTCCCATATCATTACTAAATCTGTATATAACACCTCCGGGAATTAAGGAACTTTGCTTATCTCTATACCAGGGAGAAACATTTGTTTTTTGATAGCCGGCTCCAAAGTCCAGCCCGGCACCAATATTTGCCCCCACCATTACTTCAAATCCCCTTTGAATATGGTCGGTTTTGCTTTTTGATTTACGTGGACTCCAATGCCCCCTTTAAAATTTTTTTTAA
>DHQK01000078.1 GCA_002411085.1 Marinilabilia sp. UBA5340
AAGGTTTTTTGAACAAAAAACCAACAAAAAGCACAATCGGGATGAGTACTTTTCGGACACGCGTAACGCAGTAAATGGAACTTTATGGATAGACACTTCTATTTAATCAGTTCAGTTCCCATAAACGGAACCAAGACTTTCGGAACTCTGATACCCTCAGGAGTCTGATTATTCTCCAGAATTGCCGCAACGATCCGGGGAAGTGCCAATGCACTACCATTCAGGGTATGTGCTAACTGTGGCTTTTTCTCACCAGCTTTACGGAAACGCAGTTTCAGACGATTAGCCTGGTAAGTCTCAAAATTGGAAACCGAACTCACTTCCAGCCACCGCTTTTGAGCTGCAGAGTAAACTTCAAAATCGAAAGTCAACGCAGACGTAAAGCTCAGATCTCCTCCACAAAGACGAAGTATACGCCATGGGAGTTCCAATTTTTCCACCACCGACTGAACATGAGCGACCATCTGTTCAAGAATATCATAAGAACTATCAGGATGAGCCACTTGTACAATCTCGACCTTATCAAACTGATGAAGACGGTTAAGGCCTCGTACATGAGCACCCCAGGAACCAGCCTCACGACGGAAACAGGCAGAATAGGCACACTGCTTTACCGGTAGATCTTTTTCTTCCAGCACCACATCCCGGAAGATATTGGTCACAGGTACCTCGGCCGTAGGAATCAGATAAAGATTATCCTCCGTCACGTGGTACATCTGGCCTTCTTTATCGGGAAGCTGTCCGGTACCAAAACCTGAATCTTCGTTAACCAAAAGTGGTGGAAGCACCTCATTGTATCCTGCTTTAGTGGCTTCATCCAAAAAGAAGTTTATAAGCGCACGTTGCAACCGGGCACCCCATCCTTTGTATACGGGAAATCCCGCACCAGTCAGTTTGGTTCCTAATTCGAAATCAATCAGATCGTATTTGGAAGCCAACTCCCAATGTGGCAGGGCATCTTCAAGCTTTGGAATCTCACCGCCTTCGCGTTCCACGAGGTTATCATCCTCTCCTTTTCCTTCAGGAACTGAAGAGTGCGGAAGATTTGGAACCTGAACCAGTAATTTCTGTATTTGAGACTCAATATCACCTAATTTTCCACTCAGTACACGAATCTCCTCCTTCAAAGCACCGGTTTTCTCCCGAGCCTCATTGGCTTCCTCTGTTTTTCCCGATTTAAAAAGCTGACCAATGGATTTAGACAAGGTATTCAGTTCGTTCTGTTTCTTATCCGCTTCTGCCTGCGTAGCCTTACGATTATTATCGGCAGTGATAATTTCATCCACAATTTCACCGGCATCAAACCTTTTAGTTTTCAATCGGGTCACAACATCCTCGCGGTTTTCCTGAATGTACTTGAGTGTGAGCATATTTTCAATATAAGATTATTATTAATTAGTGCTTTTCCATAAAGTCACGTTTGCTTCCCCGAAGAATTGGGGGATGCTTTGGAAACGCAACTTTCTGAACCGACACAGCTCCTATTATCATTTTTCCCGACTTTTTAGACGGAATCTAATTGGGGTTTACTGAAAAAATCAGAAGTCCCACATTTAATTTCTTTTTATTGTCCTTTTTGGCATTGCCCCAAAAAGAACGAAAAAAGGCTAGTCCGCTTAAACCTATCAACCCGCTAAAGCCAAAATTTCCGGCCATTGCGCAAGGCCATGAACGTCGCCCATTTTGTCTTCACGCCATACGCCGGCCCGGAAAGCGGACAGGCCACCGCGTCTTTGAACAGTAAACATATTCTAATCACAGAAGAATTCTATCGATTAGAAATATATTAAGAAAAATCCTCATCCATTTTCAATCATCCTAATCTCTGTATCTTTGCGACTTAACGTTAAGTTAAACAAGACACAAAAAATCTCCTGAATCTGTTACGAAAGTAACAAAAACAGGAGATTCAAAGAATTTTTTTACGAATAAACTTATTCTGCAGCTGCCGCTTCTACAGAAACAAAGGACTTATCCCCTTTTTTCTTACGGAAAACAACCGTTCCGTCGGTCAGTGCAAAAAGCGTGTGGTCTTTTCCCATGCCAACATTATCGCCGGGGTGATGCTGAGTACCACGCTGACGTACAATAATGTTACCGGCCTTAACGCCTTGGCCGCCATAAATTTTAACGCCCAAACGTTTACTTTCTGATTCGCGTCCGTTTCTGGAGCTACCTACACCTTTCTTATGTGCCATATCGCATTAATTTTTTTTCGTGATTAACCTTCAATGTTTTCGATCTGAATCTGGCTCAGATACTGGCGATGACCGTTTTTCTTACGATACCCCTTGCGGCGTTTCTTTTTGAAAACGATTACTTTTTCGCCTTTCAGATGGGCCAATACTTTGGCAGTAACTTTGGCACCTTCCAAAACAGGAGCACCAACCTTCACATCACCATCGTTGTCAACCATCAAAACCTGGTCAAACTCTACTGAGGCTCCTTCTTCTGCATTGAGGCGGTTCACATAGACTTTTCTGTCTTTCTCAACTTTGAATTGCTGGCCTCCAATGGATACAATTGCGTACATTGAAATACAATTTTAAGATTCTCTCCGACAGGTGGTTTCCTTCCTGGAAATCTCTTTTCTACCTATTACGGATTATTTCGGTCTGCAAAGGTAGTAACTTTTTCTTTTTATCAAAAACACCTTAAGTATTTCTTTTAAAAAGGATCACGATTATTCCGAGAAACTGATTCTCCACGAAACAAGCATCTTATTAATCTCAAAAAAATGCGGATGCCTTAAAACAAATCATTAATTTTGTAGCCTCCAAGACTAAAAATACTAAGCTGATGCAGAGAACAAAGGTAGCTGACCTTCTGAGGTCGAAAGAAATTGGAAAGCCATTCACCGTAAAAGGCTGGGTACGTACCCGCAGAGGAAACAAACATGTGAATTTTGTGGCCCTGAACGACGGGTCAGGCATTAATAATCTCCAGGTGGTTGTGGATATGGAGCAGTTTGACGAGACACTGGTGCGTCGCATCACCACCGGAGCTGCCATTTCGGTGGACGGAGAGTTACAGGAATCGCAGGGTGCCGGACAGAATGTAGAGTTACTTGCCAAAACCATCGAGATTCTGGGAGACAGCGATCCCGATAAATACCCGCTACAGCCCAAAAAGCACTCGCTGGAATTTTTACGTGAAATAGCCCACCTGCGTTTTCGCACAAATACTTTTGGAGCCATTACACGTGTGCGTCATGCCATGATCTTTGCGGTACACGAATTTTTCAACAAGAAAGGATTTTATAACATTCATACCCCCATCATAACTGCGTCGGATGCCGAAGGAGCCGGGGAGATGTTTCAGGTAACCACCCTGGACATAGACAACCTGCCACGCACAGAGGAGGGGGAGATTGATTACTCAAAAGATTTCTTCGGAAAACCAACCAACCTGACGGTCTCCGGCCAGCTCGAAGGAGAGCTTGCCGCTCTGGCCATGTCTGAAATATATACTTTCGGTCCTACATTTCGTGCAGAGAACTCCAACACAACACGTCACCTGTCAGAATTCTGGATGATTGAACCTGAAATGGCATTCTATGAATTGACGGACAACATGGATCTGGCTGAAGAGTTTTTGAAGTATCTCATTCAATATGCACTTGACAATTGCATGGATGATCTTCAGTTTTTAAGTCAGAGACTGCAACAGGAAGAAAAAGGGAAGAAGGATACCGAAAAGTCAATGGAGCTGATCGAAAAGCTCAAATTTGTTCTGGAAAACGACTTTATTCGCCTTACCTATACCGAAGCTATCAACATACTGGAGAACTCCAAACCCAATAAGAAAAACAAATTCCAATATCCGGTAAAGGGGTTTGGGACAGACTTGCAGTCTGAGCATGAACGCTATCTGGTGGAAAAACATTTCAAAAAACCGGTGATCCTCACCGACTATCCCAAGGAAATTAAGGCTTTCTACATGAAGCTGAACGATGACAACAAAACCGTTCGTGCCATGGACGTCCTCTTCCCCCAAATTGGTGAAATCATCGGAGGTTCACAACGTGAAGAGAGTTACGAAAAACTCACTACCCGCATGGCGGAAATGAACATCCCCGAAGAGGAGATGTGGTGGTTTCTGGATACCCGCCGTTTCGGAACCGTACCGCACAGTGGATTTGGCCTTGGGTTTGAGCGCCTGATGCTGTTCGTTACCGG
>DHQK01000076.1:0-1322 GCA_002411085.1 Marinilabilia sp. UBA5340
CTCTGCCGATTTGTCACCCGAATTCTGACACGATTCGGGTGTTTTTGTATCCTGTTGTGTCAGAATTACATCTTTTCCTGATGAAAGTGGATTGGCACAGGCTTTGATTTAGAAGATGCAGATTTTGAAAATATTTAGAACGAAAAAATAAATTACACAATGGGAAAAATAATTGGAATTGACTTAGGTACAACCAACTCATGTGTTTCAGTGATGGAAGGTAACGAAGCTGTTGTAATACCCAACAGTGAAGGTAAGCGTACTACACCGTCGATTGTAGCATTTGTTGAGAATGGTGAGCGTAAGGTAGGTGACCCGGCCAAGCGTCAGGCTATCACCAACCCTGAAAAAACAATATATTCTATCAAACGCTTCATGGGCGATCTTTATGACGATATCCCCAATGAGGTGAAGAGAGTTTCTTACAAGGTAGTAAAGGGCGAGAACAATACTCCTCGTGTACAGATTGATGATCGTCAATATACTCCTCAGGAAATTTCGGCAATGGTGCTTCAGAAAATGAAGAAAACTGCTGAGGACTACCTGGGACAGGAGGTTACTGAGGCTGTAGTTACCGTTCCTGCTTACTTTAATGACTCTCAGCGTCAGGCAACCAAGGAAGCCGGTGAGATTGCCGGACTGAAAGTTCGCCGTATCATCAACGAGCCTACTGCTGCTTCGTTGGCTTACGGACTTGACAAAAAAGGTCAGGACATGAAAGTGGCCGTTTTCGACCTTGGTGGTGGTACTTTCGATATCAGTATCCTTGAGTTGGGTGACGGTGTTTTTGAAGTGAAATCTACCAATGGTGATACACACCTGGGTGGTGACGACTTCGACGATGTAATTATGAACTGGCTGGCTGATGAGTTCCAGAGTGATGAAGGTGTGGATTTGAGAAAAGATCCTATGGCACTTCAGCGCTTGAAAGATGCTGCTGAGAAGGCTAAAATTGAACTGTCAAGTTCAGGTAGCACCGAGATCAACCTGCCATATATTATGCCGGTGGATGGTGTGCCCAAACACCTTGTGAAAACTTTGTCACGTTCAAAATTTGATCAGCTGACTGAAAATCTGGTACAGCGTACTCTGGAGCCATGTAAAGTAGCATTGAAAGACGCTGGGATGACTGCCTCCGATGTGGATGAAGTGATTTTGGTAGGTGGTTCTACCCGTATTCCTGCTATTCAGAAGGTTGTGGAAGACTTCTTTGGTAAGAAAGCTTCCAAAGGTGTGAACCCCGATGAGGTAGTTGCTGTTGGTGCTGCTATTCAGGGTGGTGTTCTTACCGGTGAAGTAAAAGACGTGTTGCTGCTTGATGT
>DHQK01000076.1:1632-12244 GCA_002411085.1 Marinilabilia sp. UBA5340
AACACAACCATTCCGACTAAAAAGTCAGAGACTTTTACCACAGCGGCTGATAACCAGCCATCAGTAGAGATTCACGTTTTGCAGGGTGAGCGCCCCATGGCCAAAGACAACAAGACCATTGGCCGCTTCCACCTCGATGGAATTCCACCATCACCTCGTGGAGTACCGCAGATTGAAGTGACTTTCGATATTGATGCCAACGGTATTTTGCATGTGCGTGCGAAGGATAAAGCTACTGGAAAAGAGCAAAGCATCCGTATTGAAGCTTCTTCAGGCTTGTCAGAAGACGAAATCAAGCGTATGAAAGAAGAGGCTGAAGCCAATGCAGAAACCGATAAGCAGGCCAAGGAAAAGATTGACAAACTTAATGCTGCAGACAGTTTGATTTTCCAGACCGAGAAGCAAATGAAAGAGTTTGGCGATAAGATTCCGGCCGAAAAGAAAAAGCCTATTGAAGATGCTTTGGCAAAACTGAAAGAAGCTCATAAGAGTCAGGATGTTGCTGCCATTGACAAGGCTACCGAGGAACTGAATACCGTTTTCCAGGCTGCATCGCAGGAGATGTACAATGCCAGTCAGGAAGCTCAGGGCGGTCAGCAGGCCGGCGGTGAACAACAGCCAGGTGGTGACCAGTCAGGGAAAAAAGGCGGTGACGATGATGAAGTGACCGACGTTGACTTTGAAGAAGTCAAGTAATCCCCACATATATCTCAACATTTTTGAGAACTGTTTTAATCAAAGAGAGGCTGTCCGTTGGGCAGCCTTTTTTGCTTACATTAGATAGTAATCGTTGGTAGTGTGCAAAATGTCAACGGTTATTTTATAATCTCATCTTTCACGCCCTATTCTCTCTGCCCATTGCCCCCTATAACTGTCGCTCCGCCGCAGCTGGTAAACTATAAAAAAAGGAAAATCGAATTGGCCCTATGCTCTCTGCTCCATGCGCTTTGCTTTCTGCCCTTTGCACCAGGCACCAAGCTTTTAGCTCTTTTTTATTCAGGAACAATTAATACTTTTGTGTCAGCAAAACTTCATTTGCACAATAATTGTATTGTGATAAGAAAAACAAGAATATGATTCGTCAATTATTAACAGCTTTATTTATACTGCTGATGTTTCAGTCAGTTCAGGCCCAGGTAGGACTTTTTGAGAAACCGGAGGCTGTTCAGAAAAAGGAAAAGAGAGAACAGAAATATGAAAACCGTCGTGATGAAAAAGGCCGTCGGCAGGGCAACTGGATGCGTTATCACCCAAATGGGAATCCTGCGTACAAAGCCAGATTTGTTGATGACCAGCCGGTGGATACCTTGACCAGGTATTATAAGAATGGAAATAAATACGTGGAGATTGTATTTGATGAAAATACCAATCGGGGAAAAGGGAAATTTTACTCTGAAGGCGGAAATCTGCTGGGCGAAGGATTTTATCTCAATATGCAAAAGGACAGTGTCTGGCATTTCTACGATATGGAGGGCAACCTGAAAGCGAAAGAGGAATTTCAGTTTGATGAAAAAGCCGGGAGATCAGAAATCTATTTTGATTCGGGGGAGATAGCTGCCGAAGTAACCTATCAAAAGGGAGAAAAACAGGGAGAAGAAAAGCGGTATTATCCGGATGGCACGCTTAGGGTGTCTGTGAATTATGACAATGGGAACATAGATGGCTCTTATGACGTCTATTTTGAAAACGGACAAAAAGAAATCGAAGGATTCTATAAAGATAATCTACGCGATAGTACCTGGGTTTTTTATGATTCCCTGGGAAGAAAGAAGTTTACCTTGATTTATGAAAACGGAATCCTGCAAAATGAAGATCTTCTGACCGAGCAAGAGATGGAGGAGTTTCAACGTTATGAAGAAAATCGACAGAAACTGAAAGATCCTGAGAACTTTATCGGTAATCCGGAAGAATATATGCGTTAAAAGAAGACAGCATGGGACAGGAAGCCATTTCATTATTTCAGCTGAATCAAAAAATCAAAGGCGTTCTGGATGATGCGTTGTTGCACTCTTTATGGGTAAAAGCCGAAATTGGAGAGCTACGTGTCAATCGAAACGGGCACTGTTACCTGGATCTGGTTGAGAAAGATGATTTTACGGATCAGTTGATTGCAAGGTCGAGAGCTATGATCTGGGCCCAGAACTACCGAATGCTCAAAGCTTACTTCGAATCTACCACCGGCCAGTCTCTGAATACCGGACTCAAAGTATTAATTAAAGTGACTGTCCAGTTTCAGGAGGTTTTTGGACTGAGTCTGATTATCACCGATATTGATCCCTCTTATACCATGGGAGATCTGGCACGCAAACGTCGCGAGGTATTGATGCGATTGGAGGAAGAGGGAGTGCTGGAAATGAACAAGGAACTGGAACTTCCTTCTGTTATTCAAAAGATTGCAATTATATCGTCTCCCACAGCTGCCGGATACGGTGATTTTGTTAATCAGCTGGAAAATAATCCTTATGGGGTCAAATTCTATCATCAGATATTTTCCGCTATTATGCAAGGCGAAAAGGCGGAACAGTCCATTGCCGGGGCCTTTGAAAAGGTGTTTGAGTATGTGGACTTTTTTGATGCAGTGGTATTGATTCGCGGAGGTGGAGCAACCATCGATTTACTATGTTTTGACAGTTATTGGGTGGCCTATCATATCTCTCAGTTTCCTTTGCCAGTGATTACCGGAATTGGTCACGAACGTGACGAATCGGTAGCCGATATGGTTGCCAATGAAGCATTAAAAACTCCGACGGCTGTTGCTGCATTCCTGATAGAAAGAGCTGGTCAATTTTTGGATTTTATAGATGAGAAAGCTTTGTTGATGACCGAAATGGCCAGGGATTTTATACTTCAGGAAAAACGAAGAACAGAGCAGATTGCTGCTTCTTATGTGCCCGGTGTGAAAATGGATTTACAGAGACGTTCTAACCGGTTGGAGCGTTTGATCGGAAAATTTCCGGTCTCTGCGTCGCTCCGCATTGGTGAAGAAAATGGACGATTGAACCGGGTCAAAGAAAGTGTGATGCATGCCGGTGGACAAATCATAAAAGGACAGAAGATCGCTTTGCAACACTTTCGGCAAAACCTCCTTTACCTTCCCGGACATAAGCTCGCAAATGAGCATCAAAAGATGAGATTTCTGGAAAACACGGTCCGGTTAAATGATCCGGTTAATCTGCTGAACAAGGGATATTCGTTGACCTATCATAATGGAAAGCTGGTGAAAAGGGTGGCCGAGGTTAAACAGGGGGATGTTATAAATACCAGATTCTGCGATGGAGAATTGTCCGGTAAAGTGGAAGCGGTGAATGTCAAAAACAAAAAATAAATCAGGAAATAGTATGGCTCAAAAAAAGCAAACTTACAATCAGGCTATTGCCGAGATTGAAGAAATCCTCGATAAAATGGAAAATGAAGAACTTGATGTGGACGAATTGTCTGACAAAGTCAAGCGTGTATCGGAGTTAGTGCGTTTTTGTCGTACCAAACTCAAAAACACCGAAGAAGAGGTGGAGAAAGTGCTTAAGGAGATGGAAGAATAAAACTGTCTCTAAAGAAAATCTGACTGAAAATTGAATGGCAGCAACCAACTTGCTTTTTCAATTCTGATGATTTTTTTTCCTCCTGCCATAATGACGGTGAAGGGCTGTTGGAATCGTTTTTCCCATTCCACAAAAACCTGCCGGCAGCTTCCGCATGGTGGCACCGGCTCTTCCAGGGGAATTTGATCCTTCAGTGCTGTAACGGCAATCGCTTGAACAGCAACTTCCGGATATTGGGATGCTGCATAAAATAGTGCTACCCGCTCGGCGCAAAGGCCAGAAGGGTATGCGGCATTTTCCTGATTACTGCCGGTAATTATTTTTCCGTTTTCAAGCAATACAGCTGCCCCAACGGAGAATTTCGAATATTTGGCATAAGCAGTTTCTGCCGTTTCTTTTGCCTTAGATACGAGTTCTTGTTCTTTTTCTTGCAGCAAATCCGCTGAATTGAATTCTTCAAAGGAAAACTGAAACCTGTTTTGGTTTTTATCCGGCATATCTTTTTTTTCTAAAAATAGCAGTTTTAGACAAACTGACAAAGGTTCCCGTCGTTCTTATTGCTATTGGTGTAAAAAACTCATTTTAGCCAGCTTGGGGGAAGATTCGTTTTTATATATTTGTTGCAGCTATTTCATTTACCAGGATTTCGCACTTATGCAAATCCCACATAATTTTAATTATCATGTTGTTAAGGTTTTTTCTGAGTGGTTTTGTTGGTTTTGCTGTTTTAATGGGTGCTTTTGGGCAACTTTCTACTCGTATGAGTCCGCAGGATTATATTGAAAGATATAATGAATGGGCGGTAATGAATATGAAACGAACAGGTGTGCCTGCCAGTATTACCTTGGCTCAGGGAATGCTGGAGTCTGGGAATGGAAACAGCAGGCTGGCTAAAGAAGCCAACAACCATTTTGGAATCAAATGTCATGAATGGACAGGAGAAAAGGTTTATCATCATGATGATCGTAGAAATGAGTGCTTCAGAAAGTACAATTCCGTATATGATTCCTATTTTGATCATGCCAAATTTCTGACAGGTCGTTCACGATATGCTTCGCTGTTTGATTTGGAGGTTACGGATTACAAAGGATGGGCTAGAGGACTTAAGAAGGCCGGTTATGCAACCGATCCTAATTATGCAAAAAGATTGATTGATCTCATTGAACGACATAAACTCTATCTGTTCGATGAGGAAGCAGAGGGGGAAACCACCTGGCGCCGTCCTGCTGATAGGGGCAGTTCTGTGGGGCGTCATGAAATAGATCCTTTTGCCAGACATGAAGTTTATTACAATAATGGGGTTCGGTATATCAAGGTGGAATCGGGGGATACTTTTTCCTCCATTGCCCGGGAGTTCGATTTAAGAGATTGGGAATTACCCCGCTACAATGACCTGGCTGAGCGCGGAAAGGCTACCGATTACAATTATCTTTATATTGAGCCCAAAAGAAAAAATGCGCATCCCGATCATGAGACGCATTTGGTTCGGGAAAACCAAACCATGTTCGAAATATCTCAGATCTACGGCGTCAGAATGCGAAATCTTTATAAGCTCAATGATATGCCTGACGGAAAAGAACCAAGACCCGGTGATAGAATCAGATTGAGGTAGGCGTGTTTAATTATTTGGCGCATGTGGTTGAACAAAATCTGTTCCATTCGGTTTCTTAGATACAAAACAGAAACCAATAAAAAAGTTATTGAATATGGGACGAATTAACATCCACAGAACCAAAGAAATTAAATCAGAGATTGCAGAAAACCCCGGGAGGGCAGGTGATATTATTGATGCCGAGCAGGAACTTGGTATTTGTGTTACCGATGACAAAGGGTACTACACCCATGTTAATCAGCGATACAATGATATATATGGATACGAACCAGCTGAGTTAAAAGGAAAGCATTTTACGGCCGTGGTTCCTCCTGAGTTGCATGCAAAATTGCAGACAGCTCATGATATGTTTATCAAGAATGAATATGAAATTGTCCGCTATTGGGATGTAGTTAATAAACGTGGAGAAACGATTAAAATACAAGCAGCCGCGGCGTTTTTCGACAATATTTTTGACAACAAAGGAAAAGGTCACAAGGTGACATTTGTATATCACGATGAAGACTAAAATACAGAGGCAGGGTTTTTCTCTGCCTCTTTTTTGTCATTGGAAATTTGTCGAAGAACCTTTTCGTTTGAAAAACATATATTTGGACTACTCTCAACACGACACTTTTTTGGTGATTTGTAATTTTTGGAGAATTCCTCTTTCTTTTATTCAAAATAAGTTCCTGGTTCCAGTTTATTCCCTCTTAGGAAATCTTCTGCGCTCATCCTTTTTTTTCCTGCGATCTGAAGCTCGTGGATTTTGAGATCCCCACTCCCGGTTCCTGCTAAAATAATGTTCTTCCCGTCGCTATATACTTCTCCTTGTTTCAGCCTGTCAGAATGGCTTTTCTCTGTTTTTAAGATTTTTACCGACACAGGAGTTTTGCCGGGAAGTACAATATTTGTCCATGCTGCCGGGTAAGGACTTAGTCCCCGAACCAGATTATGGACTTTTTCGCTCTTTTGCAACCAGTCAATGCGGCAGTTTTCTTTAAAAATTTTCGGGGCAGGTTTTAATTCTTTTTGAGGTTGTGCAACAGGTTCAACTTTGTTCTCTGCAACAGCATCTACAGTCTTTACTACCAGTTGTGCACCTGTTTCCATCAGTTTGTCATGAACCGATCCTGCATTGTCTTCCTCTGTAATGGGAACTTCCTCCTGAAAAATAATATCACCTGTGTCAATTTCATGTTTTAGAAAGAAGGTGGTTACACCGGTTTTCTTTTCTCCGTTGATAACGGCCCAGTTGATGGGGGCTGCTCCACGGTATTCAGGAAGGAGGGATGCATGAAGGTTAAAAGTGCCTTTGGGCGGCATATTCCAGACCGCTTCGGGAAGCATCCTGAATGCTACCACTACTTGAAGGTCCGCTTTTAAGGCCCTCAACTCTTCCAGAAAAACAGGATCTTTAAGTTTTTCGGGTTGCAGAACTGTTAATCCTTTCTTATCGGCAAATTCTTTTACCGGCGAAGGTTTTAGTTTTCTGCCTCTGCCGGCGGGCTTGTCGGGAGCTGTGATGACCCCAACTATGTTAGCTCCGGCATTGAGCAAGGCTTTCAGGCTCTCCGTGGCAAATTCAGGAGTTCCCATGAATACTATTCGTAGATGCTGCATAAGTCTGTGTTTTGAACAAAAATAAGAAAAAATTGTGGCCTTTGCTGAGAGAGAAACTCCCATAAAAAATGCCGGCAAAAGCCGGCAGTAAAGAGTATTTTGTTGGGATCACCTCGTGCAGATGAGTAGATCGGTTGCTGGTTTCACTCTCCAGAAAAGCATTGTCTAACAACCAATTATTGAAAAAAGCTATGCGCTACTGACTAATAACTAATTTCTAAAACTCACTTTTTGTTTTTGAAATTCGCCTGCTGATCCATGTATTTGAAAAACTTGAGATTGTGTCCCATTCGTTCCTTCTTGGTATGCATGTAGAATTCATTGTAAGGATTGGGTGCCACCTCTATTGGAACATTCTCTACAATGGTAAGTCCATAGCCTTCCAAACCAATTCTTTTAATCGGGTTGTTGGTCATCAGGCGCATTTTTTTTACGCCCAACTCCCGTAATATTTGTGCTCCAACGCCATAGTCACGTTCATCCGCTTCAAACCCCAGATCCGTATTGGCATCTACGGTATCACGCCCTTCTTCCTGAAGTTTGTAAGCTTTGATTTTGTTCATCAGTCCGATGCCTCTTCCTTCCTGATTCATGTACACAATGACACCTTTCCCTTCATTTTCAATGGTCTCCATTGCTTTCTGCAATTGCTCCCCGCATTCGCAACGCAATGAGCCAAATATGTCTCCCGTAGCACAGGAGGAGTGAACGCGCACCAGAATGGGTTCATTTTCGTCCCAGGTTCCTTTGATCAGGGCCATGTGCTCCAGTCCATTGGATTTTTGCTTAAAAGGTATGAATTGAAAGTCTCCGTGTGCTGTAGGGAGGTGTACTTGCACTCCTTTGACGATCAGACTTTCTTTTTGAAGACGATATGCAATCAGGTCTTTGATTGTGATAATTTTCAGATCAAACTTTTTGGCGATTTCCATTAATTCCGGAAGCCGTGCCATGGTACCATCGTCGTTCATAATTTCCACCAAAACTCCGGCAGGCGCTTGTCCGGCCAAGCGGGCCAGATCTACTGTGGCCTCCGTATGTCCTGCACGGCGA
This sequence comes from Marinilabilia sp. UBA5340, assembly GCA_002411085.1. Taxonomy (GTDB): domain Bacteria; phylum Bacteroidota; class Bacteroidia; order Bacteroidales; family Marinilabiliaceae; genus Marinilabilia. The sequence continues at coordinate 9,439 of DHQK01000076.1, forward strand.
AGCACTCCTCTCTCTTTTGCTTTGAGCGGAAAGATGTGCCCCGGACGTCCCAGATCTTCGGGCTTGGTGGCAGGATCACTCAATGCTTTGATGGTTTTTGCCCTGTCCGAAGCCGAGATGCCGGTGGTGCAGCCATGTCCCAACAGATCTACAGAGATGGTGAAAGGCGTGGCGTGCAACGATGTGTTTTTTCCGACCATCAGCTCCAATTCCAGTTCATCGCATCGCTCCTCCAGAAGTGGGGTGCAAATTAGTCCACGTCCGTGTTTGGCCATGAAATTGACCTTTTCGGGAGTGATTAGTTCGGCTGAAGTAATAAAATCGCCTTCATTTTCTCGATCTTCGTCATCTACCACTATAACCAGTTCTCCTTTTCGGAATGCTTCAATGGCTTCATCGATCGTGTTCAGTTGAATATCAGAAGTATTGCCCATGGCTGAATAAATTGTCATTTAAGGATTGCAAAATTACACAAATAATTATCAGTCGCAATGTCAGACGTCATTAATCATTGATATTAACCTATATTAATGGTGTTGATTCATGACTAAAGTTAGCAGGAAAACTGTGTAATTTTTAATTCCACTTTTTCTTTCGCTTAAATCGGGCCAGCAATTTTTGGAAAAAGATTACATAAGCATCCGAATTCATGATGGCAGAATCGGTGGCTGATTTGTAGGTGAGGAAAATTCCCAGTGGAAGTAATACGGCTGACGAGAGCCACATGCCCTGGTAGACGTACCAGACGCCTTCGCGGGCCATTTTGGCACCCATTGTGTCAATAATGTAATAAGCGACAAAGAAGAGTACCGAAATCACCACAGGCATTCCCAGTCCCCCTTTGCGAATGATGGCTCCCAGGGGGGCACCGATAAAGAAAAAGATCAGGCAGGCAAACGGCAGGGTGAACTTTCGGTTCAGTTCCATCTTGTGCCGCCTGAGATTGGTTTCCTGCCTTTCAATGAATTTCATACGTTCATCGATAGTACTTTGCGTGTTTCTTGCTTGTCGTAGTGCCATGTCGTAAATCATCTGCTGGCGACTGGTGCCAAGGCTCTCGAACACGCTATCGATGTTGATGGCTGCGGTGGAATCTATTTGGGAGAAATCACCGCCTGCAGATCCGGGATTTGTGGATTTTCTCTTGGCTTCGTGCCGTATTTTGGAAAAGTAGAATGACCGGGATCTGGATTCCAGATTGTTCACAAACTTAGCTCTCTCTTTGCCAATGCTGTCGAGATCGTGATTGATCTGTTTGAGATTTTTCATCCGGTCACTGTGCTTGAACAAATTTTCATCTGTTTTGGAGAAATCGAAACCCTTTAAAGGAATGATGGCTGTTTGAGATTCAAACTGATCTGTTCTGAAAAGATTTTCCTGGGTATTTCTCCGGTTTTTTTCCAGACCTACTTTCTCGTCATACCGCACTCCGTTAAAAAGAACCAGTTTCAGGAATTTTTTATCGTCCGACATTAAAAGTTTGCCTGAGTCTGCCAGAGTTACATTGCTGTTGCGGGCATAACGATCACGATGGTCATAGATCATCACATCGTAAAGCATGTTTTTGGAGGGATCTTTCTCCCTCACTTTGATACTGAAGTCGTCGACTCCCTGGTAAAATACGTTTTCCTTTATGTCCAGTTCCAATCGTGTTTCCTTGATCCCATGCAGGATCGAAACCAGTTTGAGATTGGCCACCGGCAATACATTGTTCGAAAACTTGTAGGCACCGTAGGAGGTTAATACGGTTAGTATTATGAGCGGGAGCATGATGCGGGGAAGTGAAATACCTGCCGATTTGAGTGCGGTCAATTCATAATTTTCTCCAAGATTACCGAAAGTCATCAGAGAGGCCAGGAGAATTGCCAGCGGCAGGGCCATTGGGACTACCTGCAACGAGGCATAAAAGAGTAATTCGGTTAATACATGCCATTCCAGTCCTTTCCCTACCAGATCATCCACATAGCGCCAGAGAAACTGCATAACCAGTATAAACATGGAGATAAAAAAAGTCATGAGCAATGGCCCAAGATAACTTTTTAGTATGAACAGGTGGACTTTCTTCATTGAAATAATAATTGTGTGCTGTCAGATTAATGGCAAAAAAAAAGCATTCAAAATATGTACCACATTTTGAATGCAAAGTTAATGAATCAAGTACTATTTTGATGGGAATTGATGACCAAAATATCTTCTGTTTTGGGAAAGAAACGAAAGATGGCAGTCAGCACTTCCTTTTTTCGATAATGGAAGGGTCAGGCAGAACCCAGGCCGTGCTTTAAAACTTCTACCTGCTGGTCCCACAATTCGACCGTGTCCTCTTTTTCATCAGGCTCTACATGGTCGGTAATAATAAGGGCCACATCTCCGGTTAGTTCATCAACATTGATTTCGAATTCGAACCAGATGTCCTCCATGCCTTCATCGAGCCATTGATAACGAACCATCTTGTTCTCTTTGCGCAGGGTTTGTTCGGCTTGTTGTTCACTTCCTTCCCAAATAAATGTAAAAACTTTTCCTTTTACATTTACATTATCGGCAAACCACTCTGAAAGGCCACTGGGGGTGGCCAACCGGTTAAAAAGAATGGCCGGCGAGGTGTTGAGTAAGTACTCAAGCTCAATCTTTTCTAAATTGTCTGCCATTGCAAATAATATTTTGGTTTTCTGGTCACAATATAGTGGATTTATCCAGAAAAAAAAATTTGAGGAGATCAATGACTGGTTTCGTCAATTGATTATCGTTATGTTTTATTCCAATAGTTCGTTCATAAATTTATTAAGGTAATGACCCAATGACGCAAAGT
>DHQK01000076.1:12418-12636 GCA_002411085.1 Marinilabilia sp. UBA5340
CGCTTGAAAAATGTTTTGCCGCAGGTTTGAATGTGTTTTTCCAAAACCGGATTGTTTAATTGGTCATAAATGGAGATGTCGAAAAGGTAAGGTGTGTTTAGCTAATCAATTTCTATGGTAACTTTTGAATAAATTGAACTGGTTAGCAAAACTCCTTTCATCGTAATGTCAACATCCGGATCCTCCCGGAATTAAAAATACTTTTATTCCGGTGACGA
>DHQK01000265.1 GCA_002411085.1 Marinilabilia sp. UBA5340
TATAAAGTCCAACTTCTGCGTTATTGCTCAAAATCTAAATCCTCATCCCGATTGTGCTTTTTGTTGGTTTTTTGTTCAAAAAACCTTACAAAAGCTACTTCGGGACTGCGGTTTAGATTTCTCACACGCCTTGAATTTGAACTTTCTATTTCAAACACATGAAAAACGCATACTTTATAGACAGTCACTACTTCGGGTTTTAATAATCAATCTACTAAACACAAAATATCGGAACAATGAGTAAAAGAGTTGTCACTTTCGGAGAAATAATGCTGAGGCTTTCCACACCCGGCTACCAAAGATTTTCACAAGCGACATCATTTGATGTAAACTACGGGGGAGGCGAAGCCAATGTAGCAGTTTCAATCGCCAATTATGGGTTGGATTCCAGATTCATCACCCGTCTTCCGAACAATGACATTGGACGTGCCTGCAAAATGGATCTTGATAAATATGGTGTTGACACAGGTCATATCCAATATGGCGGTGAGCGTCTCGGAATATATTTTCTGGAAACAGGAGCTGTAGCACGTGCCAGCAAAGTTGTATATGACAGAGCACACTCCTCCTTTTCATCAGTACAACCGGGAGCATTCGACTGGGATGAGATTTTTGAGGGTGCAGACTGGTTTCACTGGACAGGCATCACTCCTGCCGTTTCTCAGGAAGCTGCTGACGTGTGTCTGGAAGCCATCAAAGCCGCCAATGCAAAAGGGGTAACCGTATCCTGCGATTTAAACTATCGCAAAAACCTTTGGAAATACGGCAAAAAAGCCGGAGATGTAATGCCGGAACTGGTAGCAGGATGTGATGTGGTGCTGGGCAATGAGGAAGATGCCGAGATGGTATTGGGGATCAAGCCTGAAGGAGTAGATATAACCGGCGGCCATGTGGAAGCAGAAGCTTACAGAAGTGTATCTCAACAAATTATGAAGCAGTATCCCCGGGTAAAAAAAGTAATTACAACATTAAGAGGTTCTGTGAGTGCCAATCACAACAGTTGGTCAGGAGTTCTTTACGATGGTAAAAATCTTTACACTGCACCCACTTATCAAATTACACACATTGTGGATCGTGTTGGTGGTGGAGATTCATTCATGGGTGGACTGATCTATGGCTTACTTACCTATGACAACGACGAAAAAGCACTACAGTTTGGCACTGCGGCATCCTGCCTGAAACACACCATTCCCGGTGATTTCAATCAGGTAACCGTGGAGGAGGTTGAGAAACTGATGGGAGGCGATGCTTCCGGCCGGGTTTCGAGATAGAGACTGGAGGTTGGAGGTTAGAAATTAGAGGCTGGAGATTATATAATTGGTATGCTGAAGTCTCTCTATAGTTAACCATGAATTCATCTCAGAAACGAACAGTTGAATTGAACAGTATCTTTTTGAGGATAAAAATGTAACAAGTTTTTTTCAATAATTACAATTACCAAAAATGGCAAAATATACAAGGATAGAAGTATTCCAGAAGATGCAGGAAACAGGCGTGGTTCCTGTGTTTTATTATGCAGACATTGAAGTAGCAAAAAATGTACTGAAAGCCTGTTATGATGGAGGTATCAGGACATTTGAATGGGTCAACAGGGGCGACTTTGCCCATGAAATCTTCAGTGAATTGAACAAGTATGCCCTCAAAGAGCTGCCCGGAATGATTCTGGGGGCCGGCTCAGTGGTGGAGGAAGGCACCGCGTCAATATACATTCAGGCCGGAGCCAATTTTATTGTATCTCCCCTTCTGAATGAAAATATGGCTCGCATTTGCAACCGCCGAAAAGTCATGTGGGCCCCCGGTTGCGGATCTGTTTCAGAGATTGGCAAAGCAGAAGAGCTGGGAGCCGAACTGGTGAAAATATTCCCTGCCTCAGAAGTTGGCGGCCCTTCCTTCGTAAAAGGCGTAAAAGGCCCCTGTCCCTGGACCAACATTATGCCCACAGGAGGAGTGGATACCTCTAAAGACAACCTTCAAAAATGGTTTGATGCAGGTGTTACCTGTGTAGGAATGGGATCTAAACTATTCCCCAAATCTATCATTGAAAATGGAGATTTTGCAACATTGACTGCCAAGGTCACTGAATTAATCAATACCATTAATGAAATAAAAACAGCTTAATTATGGACACACCAATCAAAGAACTCAATATTGAGGGCAAAGTAGCCGTGGTCACCGGTGGTGGTGGCGTCATTTGCTCAGTCATGGCCAAAGCTCTGGCCATGAAAGGGGTGAAAACCGCAATTTTAGATCGCGACAAAGAAACGGCGGACAAAGTCGCCGCGGAAATAAAACAAGCTTACGGCACAGAAAGTATCGGTTTCGCTGCCGACGTACTAAATAAAAGTTTACTGGAAGCTGCAAAAAAAGAGATCAATGAAAAACTGGGAGAAATAGACTTCCTGATTAATGGTGCCGGAGGAAATGCTGCCACCGCAACTTCCAAGGTGGAAAAAATTGAAAAATCAGACCTCAATAACCTTGAGGACACCTTCTTCGGACTTGAATTGGACGGTTTCGACAAGACTTTTGCCCTCAATTTTCAAGGTACCCTGCTGCCATCTATGGTCTTTGCCACCGATATGGTTAAGAAAGGTAAAGGGGGAATTGTCAATATTTCATCCATGAATTCTTATCGTCCGCTGACCAGGATTCCTGCTTATTCGGCTTCCAAAGCAGCCATCAACAACTTTACTCAGTGGTTGGCCGTACATTTTGCAAAAACCGGAGTTCGTGTCAACGCCATTGCACCAGGTTTCTTGCTTACCAATCAAAACCGCTTTCTTCTGGTGGATGAGAAAACAGGAGAATCCACTCCCAGGGGACAAAAAATCATGAACGGAACTCCCATGGAACGCTATGGAACTCCTGAGGAACTCACAGGAGCCCTTACCTTCCTTTTGTCCGACTGGTCAGAATTTATCACCGGCATTGTAATTCCGGTAGATGGCGGATTCAGTGCATACAGCGGGGTTTAACGAATTCCAATAACAAGAATCGGCAGGATCATTATTCTTCATTTGAACATTTTGAATTCAAAAAAATCAGAAAAGATGAATCTACAACTCAAAGATAAATATAAATATTCCATGGTAGTGCCCACCAGTATGGGGCTACGGATTACACCTGAGAACGGACAACCTGTACATTGCAGTGACACCTTTAAGATGCAGGCTACAAGTGCCGAGACCAATGTAGCCAGTATATCGTCCTATCTGGGACTGCCGGTAAAAGTGCTCACCACTTTTGTGAAAGGCAGTCCGTTGGCCCAATTCATCAAAAGTAACCTGCGCAACAGACACATGGATTTTGAAGGGCCGGAAGTAGAACAGGGAAATCCCTGGGGATATCGGCACCAGTTCAATATTGCAGACAGTGGCTATGGAGGCCGTGGCCCAAGGGTGCACAACGACCGCGCCGGAGAGGTGGGACAAACACTCAACGCAAAGGATTTTGATCTTGAGAGAATTTTCGGAGCGGAAGGTGTACAAATCGTTCATCTCTCGGGATTAATTGCTGCCCTTTCACCCGAGACCAGCAATTTCTGCCTTGAAGTAGCACGATCAGCCAAAAAACACGGCACCTTAATCTCCTTTGACCTCAATTACCGGGCTTCCTTTTGGGAAGGACGGGAACAAGAACTTCATGACACATTTACTGAAATCGCTTCGGTGGCGGATGTGCTGATCGGAAACGAGGAGGACTTCCAGTTGTGTTTAGGAATTGAAGGACCCGAGGCAGGTGGGCAAGCCATCTCCGATAAAATTGACAGTTTCAAAGAGATGATTATGCGCGTGAAAAAAAACTTCCCCAACGCCTCCGTTTTTGCCACCACCTTGCGAGAAGTCGTGAGTGCCAATGAACACCTTTGGGGAGCCATCATGCTGGAAGGGGATAACTGGCAGGTAATTGAACCCCGCCCCATCCGCGTAATCGACCGAATTGGGGGAGGCGATGGTTTTGTGGGTGGATTACTTTATGGAATTCTTAAGGAGTGGGCTCCTGAAAAATGGATACAATTCGGATGGGCTACAGGAGCTTTGGCCACCACATTCCTTACAGACTACGCCCAACCAGCCGATGAGGATATGGTATGGAGTCTTTGGAGTGGAAATGCCAGGGTAAAAAGATAATTGGATTATATATCCCTGTCTGACTCATAAAAAATAAACGCTATGATATACTTTCAACGCGGATCAGAAGATACTGCATTAAGTCCGCAAGATTTAAAAGATGCTCTTTTTGCTGCGCTGGACAAAATCGGGTCCCGCCAAAGGGTGCTTGTTGTTCCCCCCGACTACACGAGATATCACTCCAAAGCCGGTGAACTTACAACTTATGCATATAACTTCTATAAGGAAAAACTGACAGATATCCTGCCCGCCTTAGGAACGCATAGTCCTATGACCGATGAGCAAATCGGTCACATGTTTCCGGGGGTTCCCAAAGAGTTGTTCAGAATACACGACTGGCGAAATGACATTGTAACGCTTGGGGTTGTTCCCGGAAGTTACATATCGGAAATCACCGACGGAAGAATTGACTATGACTGGCCGGCCCAGGTAAATAAATTATTAAACGAAGGCAAACACGACCTCATTCTTTCCATAGGACAGGTCGTTCCTCACGAAGTGATTGGCATGGCCAATTACAACAAAAACATATTTGTGGGAACAGGGGGATCCGAAGGCATCAACAAAAGCCATTTTATTGGTGCAGCTTACGGAATGGAAAGAATCATGGGACGCGCCAACAACCCTGTAAGACGGGTATTAAACTATGCATCCGAACAATTTGCCGCTCATCTGCCCATCATCTACGTACAAACGGTCATCGGACGAGATGAGGAAGGCAATCTCGTACCACGGGGCATTTTCATTGGCGACGATGAGGAAGTTTTCGAGTTGGCTGCTGATTTATCCATTAAGGTCAATTTTCAAATGGTCGATGAGCCATTAAAAAAAGTGGTGGTTTATCTTGATCCTTCAGAGTTTAAAAGTACCTGGCTGGGCAATAAAAGCATCTATCGTACCCGAATGGCCCTTGCCGATGGAGGCGAATTGATTGTGCTGGCACCCGGACTTAAGGAGTTTGGGGAAGACAAAACCATTGATCAGCTAATCAGGAAATATGGTTATTTTGGCACACCTGCCACCCTCAAAGCAACCGAAGAAAATCTGGAGCTGAGAGATAATCTGGGTGCTGCAGCACACTTGATTCACGGCAGTTCTGAAGATCGTTTTTCCATCACCTATTGTCCGGGACATCTGTCCAAAGAAGAAATTGAATCCGTCAATTTCAAATATGCCAATCTGAAGGAAATGACTCAAAAGTATAACCCAGAAAAGCTGAAAGACGGAAAAAACATCATGCCTGACGGAGAGGAGATATTTTACATCTCCAATCCGGCGGTTGGACTGTGGGCCCATAAGGACAGGTTTACGGATTAAATACCCCCTAAATCCC
>DHQK01000122.1 GCA_002411085.1 Marinilabilia sp. UBA5340
ACTAATCTAATCCGTGGGTTGTGCAATGGCGCCAAAAGAGGAGCTAATCCCATTGTGTTTATTTATCTCAACACGCATCCTTCCAATCATCTCCGTGTATGCCAAAAAACTTTTTAAGTTTCCCGGTGGTAAGCCCGTTTAAATTTAATAAATTTGCACACCCTTAAACGTACATCACTTGCTATAATCATGGATTTCCTTGATGAAAAGAGAGCATCAGATTGATTTTTAGGGATAATTTTTTGTTGCCGGAATCGTTTTATATGTATATTGGTTTTGGCTGCTGAACATGGAAACGGGTTACTATGATAAAGTTGAATTGATGGTGGTTTAACCTGTTTATTGTCAGTTGTATGTATGCATGTTCGCCATCAGGCGAAAAGTGTCTCCATGTGAGTCAGGAGACGATAGTGTATCCTGACTTCACTCCTATTGTATTGTTATTTCTTATCTATTTATTATGCGTAAACTATTTTTCTTGTTTCTGACGGTTTTATTTGTTGGGATGATAAATGAAGGTGCAGCTCAGCAGAATATTAATCCAAGAGAAATAAAGATTTCTGAACTTTCTGACAATCAGGTTCGCCGGATTTACGACGAAATGATGAATCGCGGATTGTCGGAGCAACAAGCCACCTCTCTCGCGATGGCCAGAGGCTTTACCCGTCAGCAGATTAATGAGTTGAAAAGGCGCTTTGAGCAGTTGGGGAATACAACACAGGAAGACAGTAGTCAGGGAACTACAGTTGCCGATTCATCTTTCTTTGGAGGCATTTCTGAAAAGGAAGAGGTAGAGAAGACTCAGGAGCGCAGAAGGCTTTTCGGGTTTGACTTTTTCAACTCTGAAAAACTGACTTTTGAGCCCAGTGTAAACCTTCCTGCTTCCAAATCCTATATCATTGGCCCAGGAGATGAAATTTCCATTGATATATGGGGTGCTTCCCAGCAAAGCTATCAACTTACTGTGGATAATGGTGGGAACCTGAATATCCCCAATGTGGGACCCGTTTCGGTTGGATCCCTTACGCTGGAAGAGGCAGAGCAGAAAATTTTCAATAAGCTTACCTTGATATATCGTGATCTCTCGGAGGAAAAACCACGTACTTTTGCGCATGTATATCTGGCGCAAATTCGTCCCATCAAAGTTCATGTGATCGGGGAGGTGTTTGCCCCGGGCAGTTACACCCTTCCCGGATCGGCCACTGCATTTAATGCCCTTTATCTGGCCGGAGGACCTAACCTCAATGGAAGCTTCCGGGAAATTAAAGTGATTCGCCAGGGGAAGCAATTGAAAACCCTTGATGTTTACGACTATCTGATCAATGGGAACAGTGAGGTCAATATCTCTTTGCGGGATGATGATGTGATTATGGTTCCTTCTTACCGTTACAGAGTAAAGATGAGTGGGGAATTCAAGCGCAAAGGAATTTTCGAAGGTAAGGAAGGGGAGACAATCGAAGATATGTTGGATTATGCTGGTGGCTTTACTGATAGAGCTTATAGTGAGCGATTGGAGATATTCCGTACCAATTCTCGTCAAAACTATTTCGAAGGGGTCACCAAAGAGCATTTTGACGAGGTATTGGTGCAAAATGGTGACAGCATCATTGCCGGAGAAATCCTTCAGCGCGTCGATAATCGTGTGATTCTGGAAGGTGCTGTTATGCGACCCGGGAACTACGAACTCACAGAAGAGGGATTAACATTGTCCCGTTTGATCGAAAAAGCGGAAGGTCTTCGGGAAGACGCTTTTCTGGAAAGAGGACAAATACTGAGGCTGGACGATAATTTCGAGTTGGAGAATATTCCTTTTTCCGTGCGGGAATTATTATCGGGAAGCTTTGATGAAGCATTAAAACGCGAAGATATTGTCACCATCTATTCCAGAGATAGTCTCCGACAAAATCGTGATCTCACGGTTAAAGGCGAGGTGCAATATCCAGGAACTTTTGACTATCGTGACGGAACCACACTTTCCGATCTAATTACCCTGGCCGGAGGTTTCAGGGAGTCTGCTTCCAATTCATATATTGAAGTGGCCCGCCGGTTGAGTCATGAAGAGAAAAGCGAATACAATAAGCGAACAGGTCATTTGTTTCAGTTTACCATTTCGCGTGATCTTACACTTGATGAACAAGATGGCCAGTTTGAGCTGGAACCTTACGATCAGGTTTTTGTGCGTCGGGCTCCCGGCTTTGTTCCGGGAGGATCGGTTCGTGTCAATGGCGAAGTACTGTATTCAGGCGAATATCACCTTTCAAACCGGGAAGAACGACTTTCCTCCATCATTGAAAGAGCCGGAGGATTGACACCCGATGCTTATCCCAACGGTGCAATGCTGACCCGGAAAGTTGAGATCGATTCAAAGATGAAGCGTTTACGTGAGCAGCTCATGGAACGGGACAGTACGCTGAAATTTGATGATATGGGATTTGAAGTTTTGGCTATTGATCTCAAGGCTGCACTTGAAAATCCCGGAACCCGGGAAGATATTTTCCTTAAAGAGGGTGATGAACTGATGGTCCCCCGCGAGTTACAGACCATCAAAATCAGTGGGGAAGTTTTGAACCCGGTGAGTACTCCCTTTGTGGACGGGAAGTCACTAAAATATTACGTCAATCAGGGAGGAGGGTTTTCTGATATGGCCAAGAAAGGAAAAGCTTATGTGGTATACCCCAATGGGAAAGCTGCAGCAACTCAGGGTTTTTTCTTTTTTAAGAATTATCCCAGAGTATTGCCCGGCAGTGAAATTGTTGTTCCTGCCAAGCCTTTCAGAGAACCGCTGCCGGCTACGGCATGGATTAGCATTGGAAGTAGCGTGGCGTCGCTTGCACTTACTGTGGTTACTATTAGTAATACGCTGA
>DHQK01000142.1:0-16642 GCA_002411085.1 Marinilabilia sp. UBA5340
AAAACAGGATGCAGACGCAAATCATCGCAGAACAAATTATGATTGCCGGAATCATTGTGCTCACAGGTACTGTGGGGAGCTGGCTGAAAATAATCAATGAGGATCTTCGTTTTTCTATTTCGCGGCTGGTGTTTAATATTACTCTTCCACTGTTGATTGTGACTACCGTTTCGCGCATGGAGATGTCGCATCAAGTGCTGGTGAACGGAGGCTGGGCAGCTTTTTTTTCTGTTGTTTCTATGCTGATGATGTATCTGGTTGGAAAAGTCTCCGTCCGGATATTTAAATTACCCCGGCGTTCGGCAGTGGTACATGAGTTGCATACCATGTTTGGGAATATTGTTTTTTTGGGCTTTCCGCTGATTGCAGCTCTTTATCCCAACGAGGAAGCCTTGCTTTATGCAACCATTTATTATATGGTTACCAGTTTTATGCAATGGACTTATGCTGTTTTTCGCTTGAAAGGGCAGAAGAATGTGTCATTCGTTAACAGGTTTAAAAATTTACTGAACCCCAATACTGTTGCCTTTTTGGTGGGGATTGTTTTGTTTTTTACTCAGGTACAACTTCCGGATCTGCTTCATACGCCACTCAGTAGTATCGGAAAAGCAACCAGCCCGCTGGCACTTTTGTATATTGGATCTACTTTAGCTGGCACCAGCCTGAGGGGAGCTGTGAAACGACCTGATATTTACCTGTTAAGCCTGAATAAGTTGATATTGATTCCTGTGCTCCTATTGGGTGTCATTAATCTTGTTGTTCGTCACTTCGGTGTGGAACTGGGAGATATGGCCAAAACCATTATTGTATTAGAAACAGCCATGCCCTGCATGAGTATGATTGTGATCATGGCCAAAGCCTACGGAGCTGCTGACGATAGGGCTGCCGAAAATGTATTCCTGACTACCATTCTGAGTTTGCTGACGCTGCCCCTGGTGTTTTTTCTGGCTTCTGTATTGTGACTTGAAGGACAGTAGGTTAATTGCAAGAATGGTTCTAATTTACCGGAAGCCCTTAGCATTGTTCAGAAATATTACGATTTTTGCGGGATAATAGCAGGATATGAGTTATCAGGAAACATTAGATTTTTTATTCAGTCAATTGCCGATGTATCAACGATCCGGACAAGCAGCTTACAAAGCTGACCTGGTCAATACGCTGGCGCTGGACAAATATTTCGGACACCCCCACCGAACGTTTCGTACCATTCATGTGGCAGGAACCAATGGTAAAGGGAGCGTTTCGCATCTGCTGGCTTCTATTCTTCAGGCTGCCGGATATCGTACCGGCCTTTATACTTCCCCGCACCTGGTGGATTTCAGAGAGCGCATCAAAATTGATGGCAGAATGATTTCAGAGGAGGATGTGGTTCATTTTACCGATCACCACCGGGGACTCATTGAGCGAGTAGCTCCGTCTTTTTTTGAAATGACTGTAGCTATGGCCTTCGATTACTTTGCCCGTAAAGAGGTAGATGTGGCCGTGGTAGAAGTGGGGATGGGGGGACGATTGGACTCAACAAATATCATAACTCCAGATCTGTCAGTGATAACGAATATAGGGCTTGATCACACCATGTTTTTGGGGGATTCCCTCAGATCCATTGCCGGCGAAAAGGCGGGCATTATCAAGCCCGGAGTTCCGGTGGTGGTTGGTCGATATCAGGAGGAGATAGAAGATGTATTCCGCGACAAGGCAAAAAAGCAACGTGCCCCTATATATTTTGCGCGCGATCTGGCAGTATTGAAATCAGTCCGGGAGCAACCCGAATATCAGGAGGTGACTGTGGAAGCTAAATTTGGCAGCGGTATATACAGATTACCTCTGTTGGGAAGTTACCAGCAGGAGAATTTCGGAACAGTTCTGGCCGCGTTGAATATTTTAAACCAGTCATGGTACGAACTGAAACCTGAGTCCGTGATGAAAGGAGTAGCTGATGTGGTAAAAAATACCGGTTTACAAGGGCGTTGGCAGAAACTGTCGGATCATCCCCTGATGATTTGTGACACAGGACATAATGCAGATGGAATTTCTGGTGTGGTGAAACAACTGGAGCAAACCCGAAAGGAGAAATTGCATATCGTATGGGGAATGGTTAATGACAAGGATGTGATGAGTGTAATGAAATTGCTTCCCAGAGATGCGAACTACTATTTTACCCAGGCAGCGATTCCACGTGCAATGGATGCAACTTTACTTGCAGCGGCGGGATATGAGGCCGGATTGAAGGGAGAAATTCATCCCAACGTATCGGAGGCCGTAAAAAATGCAAAAAAAAATGCCGGAGATAATGATTTGATTTTCATCGGGGGGAGCACTTTTGTGGTAGCTGATGCATTGGAAAAATGAATTTTTTGTTTGGAGGTTGAGAAAAACTCTTCTATATTTGCATCGCTTTTGAGAAAAACACGGGCGGTTAGCTCAGTTGGTTCAGAGCACTTGGTTTACACCCAAGGGGTCGGGGGTTCGACTCCCTCACCGCCCACCAACGACCAGGACATTTTCTCAAAAGGGCGATTAGCTCAGTTGGTTCAGAGCACTTGGTTTACACCCAAGGGGTCAAAGGTTCGAATCCTTTATCGCCCACCTATTTTGAAGGACCTTACGGGTCCTTTTTTTGTTTCTGTTGGTCGGGTGTTTTTTATTACTGATTTCTTTCAGCAATAAAAAACTTCATTATTTTTGTATGTATAACAAGTTCCAATCATCGAAAAATTACCATGGAGGAAGGAAGTAACAAAAAGAGGAGTTTTCTGGTACCCGAGCCGGCGCTCAGACGTATGCCTTGTTATCTGGCTTATTTGAAAATTGCCTCCCGGCAGGGGGATCGTTACATCTCATCGACCAATATTGCTGGTGACATGGGGGTAGATCCTACCCAGGTAACCAAAGATTTGGCTTATACCGGTATTTCCGGGAAGACTCGTGTGGGTTATGAAGTTGAGCCCCTGATTGATGCATTGGAAGATTTTCTCGGGTTCCGTGTGGTGGATCGGGCATTCCTCTTTGGTGCAGGGAGCCTGGGACGTGCATTGTTGCATGATCATGGGCTGAAACAATACGGTTTGAATGTGGTGAAAGCTTTTGATATTGATCCTGCAGTTGTAGGTCGCGAAATAGTGGATGTCCCCATTCATCATATTGATGATTTCAAATTGATGCGCGAGGAAGGTGTTGAGATCGGGATTCTGACCGTTCCGACCGAGAGTGCACAGCAGGTTGCCAACCTGATGGTGGAAGGAGGAATTCGGGCTATATGGAACTTTACTCCCGTGCGCATTAAAACTCCCGATGATGTAGTAGTTCAGAATACTTCACTTTATGCACATCTGGCCGTAATGTTCAACCGGCTGCATGAGATTAAACAAGACGAAAAGAAAATCTATTAAAGGAAGTTAACTGATGAGGGTTGAGGAATGAACTCATTCGTTCAATCCTCAACAATTTATTCGTCTTAACTATCTGTTATCTGTAATAGAAAAAGGCATACTTCTATCATTTTTTGTTACCACTGCCGTGGCTTCATTCTTTAAATCCGTGAGGTTTTTTTACTATGCTGTCACCCGTCTCCGGTGGCTGGAATCATATATCGAAGAATCTGATTACCTTCAAAATCATCCTGTATTTCAAAAAATACGTGAGAACACAGGCATCCTTTTATCATGATGGAACAGCCAGGGCAGTGATGGCAGAATGGTAAAAAAGGACTCCCAC
Source organism: Marinilabilia sp. UBA5340 (assembly GCA_002411085.1). Taxonomy (GTDB): domain Bacteria; phylum Bacteroidota; class Bacteroidia; order Bacteroidales; family Marinilabiliaceae; genus Marinilabilia. The sequence continues at coordinate 3,715 of DHQK01000142.1, forward strand.
GAGATAGTGGTTTTAGCCACGGGAGTGGTGACACTTTTTGTTAGGCTTACCCGGAGTATGTAAACCACGAAACTTAAACCCTGAACACAGAATTCAAAACCCTCAACTCCTAAAATGTAAGTGAGAATTTCGTTTCTTTTTGCGGTTCAGAATAAGCATTAATACCTCCACCGTGGAGGCGCATTATCTGGCGGGATAAGCTGAGACCGATACCCGATCCCTGTGGTTTGGTGGTAAAGAAAGGGATGAAGATCTTGTCCAGCACTTCCGGTAATATCCCTTTGCCGTTATCGGTAACTTGTATGGTTATGCGCCCGCGTCGGTTTAGAAATGCTTTTATTTCCAGTTGGGGGTTTTCACATTCTTCCAGTGCGTGGATGGCATTTTTCACAAGATTGATCAATACCTGTTCAATGAGGTGCTCGTCGGCCGACAACTCAAGCGATTCCGGTTCTACCACCACGTTGCATGAGATGTTTTTACTTTTGATCTCGTTTTCGTGCAGTTCGTAAATATTGTTGAGCAATCTACCCACTTTAAAAATGGAGAAGCTTGGAGTCGGGATCTTTGTGAGGTTTCGGTAAGTGTTGACAAAGTGTAAAAGACCATCAGTCCGTTTGTGAATGGTCTGAAGTGCCTGTTCCACTTCCTTCAGGGATTCGGTGTCTTCCGGATCCACATTTTGGGTCTCGAGAGATGAGGATATGTCCTGAATGAGTAGCTTTACGGTTGATGATAAAGACGAAATGGGGGTGATGGAATTCATGATTTCATGCGTCAGCACGCGGATCAGTTTTTGCCACGATTCCATCTCCTTTTCATCCAGTTCCTGCTGGATGTTTTTGATAGAAACCAGAAGAATAGTCCGGTTGTGAATCCGGAATTCCGTCGCATAAATGGAAAGTTGAAGTAAATCGTCCTTTTCCCTTACGCGTATCAGAGCATTTTCTCCATGCTTGATGGTTAGTAGTTTTTGAACTATTTCGGGGCTGAACTCCTTTAATCCCTGGATGTTGTGCAGTGTTCGTACCTGGAAAAGTTTCTTGGTGGCGTTGTTGATCAGCTCAACAGTGCCATCTTTCTGGAAAGCAATCAGCGCGATGCCAATATGTTGAATGACGGTTTGCAGGTAAAAATAATTTTCCTCTTTCTCCGCGCGCACTGCCTGAAAGTCCTCAATCACTTCGTTGAATGATTTTTTTAGTTTGTCGAACGATGAGTCCGTACTTTCTACCTGGAAGGTACGCGTGAAATCAGAGTATCTGATGGATTCCAGGAAATTATTGAGAACCCTGTTGGTGCGGTCTACATAAAATATCATGGCCACTACCTGAAACAGCACAAGCAGTCCTGCCAGAATAAGTGTCATGGTCAGTTCGGTGTTGTACCAAAGGTAGCTAAGCCCGAAAATGGAGGCTGTCAGCAACAGACTCCGGATGATGTAATTTGTCCGAAAAGAATTAAAGGCCATATTTTTCCATTCTTCGATACAGGGAGGTGCGTGTTAATCCCAGGTCAGATGCTGCCTTTGAGATGTTTCCGCTGTGCATCCGCATCACTTTTTCAATAATCTTTTGTTCTATTTCTTCCAGATTGTAGCTGTCAAATTCAAATGCATCACCGGTACCTCCGTGTGCCGACAAATGAAAGCTGCCTTCATCCAGATTGGGGGCCTCACTCATAATGACAGCTCTTTCCAGAACGTGCTGAAATTCCCGTACATTTCCAGGCCAGGGGTAGGTGTTGAACTTCTTGATGACCTGGTTGGACAGTTTGTTGATTTTTTTGTTGTATTTGCGTGAGTATATCTTTAAAAAATGATCTGCCAGCAGTGGGATGTCCTCAGGGCGTTCCCGAAGTGGTGGTATTTCAATTTCCACGGTGTTGATTCTGTAAATGAGGTCTTGTCTGAATTGATCTTCAGCAGCCATTTGCTTCAAAGGCATGTTGGTGGCGCTGATGAGCCGGATGTCAATAGGTTTGGGCTTGTTTGCACCAACACGGGTGACCTCCCGGCGTTCCAGTACGGTCAGAAGCTTCGCCTGCATGGGCAATGAAAGGTTTCCGATTTCATCCAGGAATATGGTTCCTCCGGAGGCAAGCTCAAACCGTCCGGGACGATCGGTCTTGGCATCCGTGAAGGCCCCTTTTACATGTCCGAAAAGTTCACTTTCAAAGAGGGTTTCACTTAGTGCTCCGAGATCCACGCTGACGAAAGGTTCTTCTTTTCGAAGAGAGTGGCGGTGGAGGGCCCGTGCCACCAGTTCCTTTCCTGTTCCGTTTTCTCCAAGAATGAGTACGTTGGCATCGGTGCCTGCGACTTTTTGGATGGTCTTAAACACTTGTTGCATGCCGGGAGATACCCCTATAAAATCGGCAAAAGGTTGATCCATGATGGTGTTGATCTCCTTTTGTTTTTCGCGCAGATCACTGACTTCCCGTCTGGATCGGTTGAGTTTAATGGCCGATGAGATAGTAGCCAGCAGTTTTTCGTTTTGCCATGGTTTAATGATGAAGTCGGTAGCTCCAGATTTGATTGCCTGAACTGATTTTTCCACATCACCATAAGCAGTGATAAACAATACCACGGCCTGGGGGTCAATTTCCAGCACTTTTTCCAGCCAGTGAAATCCTTCCTTGCCGCTGATGGCATCCTGAGTGAAGTTCATGTCAAGAAGAATCACATCGTAGTCCGTCTCCTTCATGTGTGAAGGAATGTTGGACGGATTGGTTTCTGTGGTGATTTTTTCGACATGAGGTCGAAGCAGTAATTTTAGTGCAAAAAGGATGTCTGTGTTGTCGTCAACAGCAAGAATTTTTCCTGTCTTGGTCGCCATAACAAAAATATTTTATCAGGTATGGAAAAAATAATTTTAGAGCACCTCAATTTTTTAGCTCATGGCTCGTAGCTCATAGCAGTCCCCTTAGAGCTAACAGCTGCCAACCAAGAGCTAATTTGGTCTCTATTTTCCAAATGTATTAAAAAAAATGAATGTTTTTATGGGAAATGTTCGATTTCGTACATTGTATTTGATGAATTGACAAATGAAGTTATCTTCTGATTTTCTTATTTTATTGCAGGATAGTTGTTTGTGTTGTTTGGTCTGGTTTCTGCTTAAATGTAACTGACAAGCTGAATATTTTAAAAAATTATTGTATATAACACTGCAAGTATTTAGTTTTTAAGATCAACGCAGCACATTGGATGCAGGATTCCGGGTGTACGCGAACGGACATGTAGTGTTCAGTATCGAACATATTTATATTTTATGATTCATACAAGAAACTTACAAAAACGCTTCCAGAGAGGTGACTTTGAAAAGCATGCGCTTCAGAATATCAATATTGATATTGAAGAGGGCGAGTTTGTGGTAATTACCGGGCCTTCCGGAAGCGGAAAAACCACCTTACTGGGGTTGCTTGGATTGGTAGATATTCCTTCCGGCGGGGAGATTTATTTTTTGGGATCGGAAGTTACCCGTTTGTCCGAGCGGCAACGTAACAAGTTAAGGCGTGATCATATTGCTTTTCTTTTTGAAAATATACATTTGGTGGATGAGCTTACTGTGTATGAAAATATAGAATTACCCTTGCTTTATCTCCCCAATAGCAGAAAAGAGCGAAGAAGAATTGTTGAATCTCTGTTGGAAAGATTTAAGATTAGTCATTTACGAAAACAGTATCCTTCCAGGTTTGGAGATTTTGTCCAGCAAAAAATTGCCCTGGCAAGAGCGTTAAGCTGTTCTCCCGATGTTTTGTTTGCCGATGAGCCTGCCGGTAAGCTGAACTCTTCCGAAAAGGAGGAGTTTATGGAGCTGTTCAGACAACTCAACGAAGAAGGACAGACCATTGTTATGGGAACCCATTCCCTTGAAGACGCCCGGCATGGGCAACGAACCATACAGCTGTTTGACGGTCATGTGGTCTCTTTGGCTTCAGGGCGGGGATAAAGGGCGTTGTAAGGATGGTTACAAATTGATTTTTGCATTGCACACACCGTATATATGAGAATTATTAGTTACATAAAAATATCGCTTCGGACCCTCTTTTTGCACCGTGGCTTTTCCCTGCTGACGCTCTTGGGGTTATCGGTGGGCATTGCCATGAGTATTTTTGTGCTGGAGTATGTCTTTTACCAGTTTTCTTTTGATAAGCACTATGAACGATCAGAGGATGTTTACCGTATTGTGACCAAAGGACGCATGGAGAATGAAACGGTAAATGCGGCCCTTGCTCCGATGATGCTTGCTTCGCGGTTGGATGAGTATCCATCGGTAGAAGCCGTTACCCGGATTATTGATGTGACCGAAAAAACCATTCAGAGTAATTATGCCACCTCTTTTGAGTCGGATATGCTTTATGCTGATTCTGCTTTTTTTAAGGTGTTTTCGAGACCATTTCTCATGGGAGAGGTATCTGGTTGTTTATCTGATTCATCGGGGGTTGTGATTTCCAGATCTGCAGCTACCCGGTTGTTTGGCAACCGGAATCCGTTGGGAGAAGAGCTTAAAATAAACCAGGATCAGACTTTCGTAGTGAAAGGGGTTTATCAGGATGTGCCTGAAAATAGTCATCTACAATACGATTTTGTATTTCCTTTTTCTGTTGTTGAAAACCAGCTGAGAAAATATTATGGCGATGGTTACTCCCGGATGATTGAGAGTTGGTTCTCTCTGGTTTGTAATGTCTATGTAAAGTTGGAGCCGCAAACCGATGCAGCTGTTTTGGAGCATGAACTGGCTGCTGATATCAGGCCTGAAATGGAAGAGGAGGATAGGGGATTGTTTTCGGGAGCGTTGAAAACAGACTTGCATTTTGTATTTCAACGTTTGGATCATATATACCTCTTCTCAGATCAGGATTTTGAAATTGGGAAGACCACCAATCCTGCTTATGTTTTTATATTTCTGGGGGCGGCATTCTTTATTTTGCTGGTTACCGCTTTCAATTTCACGAATCTGACTACCGCGCGTGCGCTGGATCGGGCCAAAGAAGCGGGAGTGAGGCGAATGTTTGGGGCCAAAAGGTTTCATCTGGCAGGACAATTTATTAGTGAGTCTGTGTTGTTTAGTCTGATGGCCCTTTTTCTTGGACTGGTGATGGTAGAGTTGCTTTTGCCATTGTTTAATCAGCTGTTTTTGATAGATTTTTTTGACCGGAGCTACCGGCAATCTCTCGACTTCCCGGTGGTTCTTATTGTTGCGTTGGCGGTGGGGATGTTGTCGGGAATTTATCCGGCTTATGTCTTTTCCCGCATCAAAGCATATCATCTGCAATCCGGTTATACAAAGTTTTCTGCCTACCCAGGTTTGTGGGTCAGGGGAGTACTGGTAATGGTTCAGGTTTTTGTGGCAGTGTTTGTCGCTTCCACGGCCATCGGGATGTATCGTCAGCTTAGCTTTGTGAATGAAAAAGATCCCGGATTTGAAATTGAAAACCTTGGATTGCTTGAACGAGCCCGCCACTTAGGAGGTAAGACCGACTCGGTGGTACATGTGATTCGTAATATGGATGGCGTTGAGAACCTCAGTAAATTGTATTTTAATCCTGGAGAACCGGTTTCCATTATGTCATTTAGCCATACCCTTGACAGCAGTAAACTTTATCTTTTTGAAGTATACCCGGTAGACAGTTCTTTCTTTTCCACGATGGGGATAGAAATACTTGAAGGAAGTGTTGATCTTATGAGTGGCAGGCAAATTGCTGTGAATGAGATGGCTGCGCAGGTTCTTGGGGCGCAGGATGTTGTTGGAGAAAAGATCATAACCGTTGCCCGGGAAGCCCGTGATCAGTCTGAATTTGAAATACGGGGTGTGGTGGCTGATATCGTCACAGCGGGATGGAAAAACCCTGTGCGACCCGCTGTTTTTGTTCCGGCAGGAAAAGAAGATTTGCCGGTTTCTTTTGCTATCCGTGTTCGCCCTGATGATTGGCGAAATGTAGGCAATGCATTGTATCAATTATGGAATCATGCTGATACAGGTGTCCCTTTTAGGGCAGTTTCCTTTACAGAAAAAGCCGATAGTTTTTATCAGGAAGATTATCGATATATGACACTGGCCCTGGCATTTGCTGTTTTGGTGGTAATCATTACCACTCTGGGAATGACTGGTCTTGTTTCCTTCTTGCTGGCTACCCGTCAGCAGGGCTTATTACTGAGAAGAATTACCGGGTTCCCGGATTTTCATAATATCAGGACGCTTTTTTCCGGGTTTTTTGTTTTTGTGGCTATTGGCATTTTTCTGGCACTTCCTGTTTCGCTGGAAATGCTGGGTGATTGGTCACGCACTTTTACGGTGCAATATCAAACGGATTATTTCTGTTTTCTGCTTCCTTCTGTATTAATGTTTTCCATTGCCATTGGGCTTGCAACTGCGGGTGCACGAAGAGTCATGGCCGGAATGTCACTGCATCAGTTTTAAGGGGAGAGGTCTGATTTAAACAGAGGTTAATTTCATAAAGTCAAAAGGTTTTAAAAAAAATCAATATATTTGCGCGTTTAGTAAAACGTACATGAATTTGAATTTATAAAAATATCTACAAATGCAGAACAAAGGAGCGATCAGACTATTTGCCATTCTGTTGGCACTGGTTAGTTTGTATCAGTTGATCTTTACCTTTCAGACACGTCGCGTAGAAAATGATGCAGAGGAATTTGCACAGCAGAAAGCCGGCGACAACCCTGAAATGGTGAGTGAGTACAGATTTCAGTATCTCGACTCTATGAAGAGTGAAGTAGTGTATAATTTTCTTTTTGGTTTAAGAGAATATACCTACCAGGAATGTAAAGAACGTGAGATTAATTTTGGCCTCGACCTGAAGGGGGGTATGAACATGATCCTTGAGGTGAGAGTGGCTGATATTGTGAAAGCACTTTCCAATTACAATCAGGATGCTAAATTTAATGAGGCCGTAAAAATAGCCCGGGAACGTGAGAAGGAATCTACACGTGACTTTATTTCGCTTTTTGGTGAAGCATTTCAGGAAGTAGCTCCGGAAGGACGTTTAGCCGCTATTTTTAATACGGTTGAACTCAGGGATAAGATTGATTACAATTCCACTAACGAGGAAGTTCTTCAGGTAATCCGTGAAGAATCCAGAGGGGCTATTGATAATGCTTTCAATATTCTTCGCACAAGGATCGACCGTTTTGGTGTGGCCCAGCCCAATATTCAGCGACTGGAACAAACCGGACGTATTCTGGTTGAGCTCCCTGGTATTACCGACCCCGAACGGGTTCGTGACTTGCTTCAGGGAACCGCTAATCTTGAGTTTTGGGAAACTTACAATCAAAACGAGATCTTCCAGTCACTGATGGAGGCCAATCAGGTTATTGCCGAGTTGAATGCGCTGAAAAGAAGTGATGTGGATACCGCTGATGTTCAACCGGAAGTTCAGGCCCAAGAAACAGCTGAGGATGTGGCTTTGCTTGATGAAATTGAAAGCGACTCCCTGGAAGCCGGTGAAGATCAGACAGTAGAGTCTTTGTTCTCGCATCTGGCACCTTCAGGACGTCCTTCTTCTCCTGTTGTAGGACTGGCAACATCCCGCGATACCGGAAAAGTGAATACGTACCTCGCTCTTGAAGAGGTAGGTTCTTTATTGCCACGCGATGTGAAATTTATGTGGACAGTGAAGCCTATTCCCGGAAACGATGCTCAATACTGGACCAATCAGCAATTTGACGAGAATGACGAATTGTTCCAGTTGGTTGCTATTAAAGTCAGCAGTCATGATGGCCGTGCACCGCTCGAAGGTGATGTGGTTACCGGAGCTCGTGCTGTAACGAGCCAGACCGGAGCTTATGAAATTGAAATGTCGATGAACAGTGAGGGTGCCAAAACCTGGGCACGACTCACCAAAGCAAATATTAAAAAGTCGATTGCGATCGTGCTGGACGGATATGTGTATTCATTTCCAACCGTTCAGAATGAAATTACCGGAGGTCGTAGCTCTATTACCGGTGATTTTACGCCTCAGGAGGCAAAAGACCTTGCCAACGTATTGGAGTCTGGTAAAATGCCTGCTCCAGCGCGTATTGTAGAAGATACTGTGGTTGGGCCTTCGCTTGGTGCTGAAGCTGTTGACGCAGGATTGAAATCATTTATCTGGGCCTTTATTGTAGTGCTTATTTACATGGTTTTGTATTATGGTGCGAAAGCCGGATTGGTTGCCGACCTTGCACTGCTGGCCAATATGTTCTTTATCATGGGTGTGCTTGCTGCATTTAACGCGGTTTTGACACTTCCTGGTATTGCAGGTATCGTTCTTACCATTGGTATGTCGGTGGATGCCAACGTACTGATATATGAACGTATTCGTGAAGAGCTAAAAGCAGGAAAAGGTTTGAGACTTGCCATTTCCGATGGTTACAGAAATGCTTTCTCAGCCATTATTGATGCCAACGTAACAACGTTCCTGACCGGTCTGATTCTTTTTATGTTCGGAACAGGGCCCATCAAAGGTTTTGCAACCACACTGATGATTGGTATTGCTACCTCCTTCTTCTCAGCATTCTTTATTACCCGACTGGTTTATGAAACGCTGCTGAAGTCTAAAGTGGATGTTAAATTCGGTAGTGAATTGACTAAGAACCTTTTTAAAGGGGCTCATATCCTGTTTATCGAAAAACGTAAGGTTTTCATTCTCATTTCAGGAATTGCAATTCTTGTTGGTGTAGCTTCTCTTGGACTAAGAGGTCTGCAACAGGGAATTGACTTTACCGGAGGGCGTTCTTTTGTGGTTCGTTTTGATGAGGCTGTCCCAGCTACTGAAATCCAGTCTACCCTTTCTGATGCGTTTGAAGGTGCAACGGTGGAAGCCAAAACTTTTGGAGGAGACAATCAGATTCGCATCACCACCAACTATCTTGTGGATAGCGACTCCGAATCAGCAGACGAGCAGGCAGAAACCAGATTGTATGAAGGATTGAAGGGATATGTTGATGCGGATGTGGACAGAGATACTTTCCTGTCTGAGCACCGTATGAGTTCGCAAAAAGTTGGACCTACTATCGCTGCAGATATCAGGAATAAAGCAGGCTATGCCATATTCTTCTCGTTTGTGGTTATCTTCCTTTATATTCTGATTCGTTTCCGTAACTGGGAGTTTGGACTTGGAGCACTTGGGGCTGTAGCGCATGACGTCCTGATTGTGATGGGGGTATTCTCGTTGCTCTATTCGTTCATGCCCTTTTCCATGGAGATTGACCAATCGTTTATCGCAGCGATTTTGACGGTTATTGGTTATTCCATCAACGATACCGTGGTTGTTTTTGACCGTATTCGTGAGTACCGTGGATTGTATCCCAAAAGAGATCTGAAGGAAGTCTTCAATTTGGCGATGAATTCTACCATTAGTCGTACACTGAATACCTCATTGACTACTTTGGTAGTATTGCTGGTGATTTTTATCTTCGGAAGTGAAGTGATTCAGGGATTTGTTTTTGCCCTGATCGTAGGTGTTGTTGTGGGTACTTACTCCTCACTCTTTATTGCATCTCCTATTGCATTCAACTTTATTGAGAAGAGAATCAACAAGACAAAAAAGAAGAAATAATCTTTAAGATATAAGTAGTTTTATCCCCGGTTTGGATTATCCATACCGGGGATTTTTTTTTATATCTTTGAGCCAAACAATAATGATATGGCAATATTTCTTTTTGGGATTTCCATGGGGGAAATTATTATCGTCTTTCTGGTGGTGCTTTTGCTTTTCGGGGCCAATAAAATTCCTGAATTTGCCAAGATGCTCGGAAAGGGGATGAATGAATTCCGGAAAGCGACTGAGGATATTAAGCGAGAGTTTAATGACAGTACCAGTGATCTGAAGGAGGATCTTGATGAAGCCCGCAAATACATTAATGAGCAGGGACGTGAGATGAAGCAGGATATTGAGCGGGCAGGTGATGAGGTAAAGGAAGACTTTGAAAAAGGCAGGATGGATATGGAAAAGCGTGTTCATGAAGAGACCGAAGATGTTGTCGGTGAGACTGACGATCCTTCACGTGATATCTATGGTATTGGAGAAGATGGTAAACGGGATGAACAAGGGAAATCTGAAGATTCATCTGAAGAGAAGAATGATAGCTTTGATAGAAAGAATGAGTAATTCCATTTCATAAAGACGATAATTTTCCTAAAAAACACTGAATTCTTTGTATGGATTTTAATTCCTATTTATTAGTCCTTGCCGGATTTGTTCTCTTATTTCTTTGTGGTAATTGGTTGGTGAGAGGTGGGCTTGAACTGTCCCGCCATTTTCATGTCAGTCCTCTGGTTGCAGGGCTTACCATTGTGGCATTTGGAACTTCTGCGCCTGAGCTTTTTGTCAGCGTTAAAGCTGTTTTTACCAACGCTCCTGATATCTCTATTGGCAATGTGGTGGGATCCAATATTGCCAATATTGCCTTGATTCTCGGGGCTGTTGCCATCGTTTTTCCACTGCATGTTAAAAAGCCTTCTCTGATCAATGATTGGCTTGTAATGATGTTTTCCTTTTTGCTGTTATTCTTTTTCCTTAGTAATGGTGTGCTGGAGACTGTGGAAGGTGTGTCTTTCATGGTGCTGATAATCGTTTACATTATTTGGTCAGTTTGGTCATCCCGAAGGCATGCTGCCAAAGCGGAAGAATCGTTTCCTGCACCTACGTTAAAAATATTGCCATCGCTCGGCTTGGTTTTACTTGCAGTATTGGGGCTCTATTTTGGTGCGGAATGGTTGGTGAAGGGAGCCAGCGATCTGGCTATTGGCTGGGGAGTAAGTGAACGTGTAGTGGGCATTTCTGTGGTCGCATTTGGTACCAGTGTGCCCGAACTGGCCACTTCTTTGGCGGCCTCCTTTAAAAAAGAGATGGATATTTCCATTGGTAATATTATCGGCTCCAATATCTTCAATGTATTCTCTATTCTTGGAGTTACCGCGCTGCTAAAACCTCTTGAAGTTTCAGCGACAGTTATTTCTTTTGATATGATATGGATGGTTGCCGTGGCTGTATTGTTGATTTTGTTTTTGTTACCACTTAGAAAAGGTGTTTTGTCGCGCTGGAAAGGTGCTTTTCTGTTACTGATCTATATTGTTTATATTTGGTTTTTATTTATTTCTTGAAAAATGGTAGAAGGCAAAAATATACATAAACAGTATGATGATCTTGAAGTTCTCAAAGGGGTAGACCTGAAAATTGAAAAGGGAGAGATTGTTACTATTCTGGGAGCCAGTGGAGCAGGAAAAACCACCTTGCTTCAAATCCTGGGATCTCTTGATAAACCAACGGTAGGAGATGTCTTTATTAATGAAACAAATATCAGCAGCCTGCGGGGAAACCAGTTGGCGCGGTTCAGGAATGAACACATCGGTTTTGTATTTCAGTTTCATCAGTTGCTCCCGGAATTTACTGCTTTGGAAAATTGCATGCTGCCGGGTTTGATTGCCCATCGCTCAGAAAAAGAATCCAAAGAAAGGGCCCTGAAACTTCTTAATTATCTGGGATTGTCAGACCGGCTGGAACATAAACCAACACACATGAGTGGGGGTGAAAAGCAAAGGGTTGCTGTAGCTCGTGCACTTGTCAATGATCCTCTGGTAGTTTTTGCAGATGAACCTTCCGGAAATCTGGATTCCAAAAACCAGGATGAACTGATGGACTTATTTGTAGATTTGCGCAAACAATTTGATCAGACTTTCGTCATTGTGACCCACGACCAGCATCTGGCCAACAAGGCTGACCGTACTATTCATATTGTTGACGGCCGTATTGTTGATTGATTATTTATGATTTCATCTGAAGAAATTAAGTCCTTTCTTGACGAAAAGGCTTCTTTTTACGAGGCCCGATGGTTTATTGATGAAGATCCCGTTCAGATTCCACATCTTTTTACTAAAAAAGAAGATATTGAGATATCCGGATTCCTGACCGCTACTTTGGCCTGGGGAAAGCGTTCCATGATTTTACGAGCATGTAAGAACCTGATGGAACGGATGGATATGGAGCCTCATGATTTCCTTTTGCAAGCCTCCGGGAAAGAACTTGAAGTAATGGAGGGCTTTGTTTACCGTACGTTCAATAACCTTGATGCTGCATATTTCCTGAAGGCCTTGATGCATCTATATCGTTATCAGGGAGGGCTTCAGCAGCTTTTTACCGATGGTTACCGGCAGGGCGGAATTGAGAAAGCATTGGTTTATTTCAGGCAGGTCTTTATGTCTTTTGATCCTCCTGAACGTACCCAAAAGCATGTGGCAAATATTCTGAAAAATGCATCAGCCAAAAGACTGAATATGTACCTGCGCTGGATGGTCAGAACCGGGTCACCGGTTGATTTTGGTTTGTGGCCTGAGATAAAAATGCAGGATTTGCTAATTCCACTGGATTTGCATGTGGCAAGGGTAGCCCGGGAAGCAGGTTTATTAGGGCGAAAGCAGAATGACTTTAAAGCGGTGTTAGAGCTTACGGGGAAGTTGTCTGAGTTTCGGCCCCACGATCCTGTCTTTTATGATTATGCCCTGTTTGGTCTGGGGGTTTACGAAAAATTTTGATTGTCAGAAGGTATGTTTAAATTTCAACAGTTTACCGTGGTGCAGGAAAATGCAGCCATGAAAGTCGGTACCGATGGCGTGTTGCTGGGAGCCTGGACGCCTGTTGACCATTACCCCTCGAGGATATTGGATGTGGGTGCCGGAACAGGGTTGGTGGCACTCATGCTCGCCCAGCGCAGCGATAATGCGATGATTGATGCAGTTGAAATTGATGATGCAGCCTGTTTAGATGCCCGCACCAATTTTGATAAATCTCCCTGGACAGATCGTCTGAATCTGTATCATACCTCCCTCCAAAAATTTGCTGAAAACAGCGCGTTATCTTATGATCTGATTGTCAGTAATCCTCCTTTTTTTAGCGGGAGTTTAAAGAATAAATGTAATCGTAAAGCCAC
>DHQK01000142.1:16804-22609 GCA_002411085.1 Marinilabilia sp. UBA5340
TTTTTTCATTAATTCTGCCGGTTTCAGACTATGAAGCTTTTCGGTTGAAAGCCGCTCGTGCAGGCTTGTTCGAATCAAGGCACCTGATGGTACATCCCAACCCCGGGAAGGCGGCTAAAAGGGTGATATCCGTGTGGACACGTAAACGGATAAATTTCCCAATAGCTGAAAAAGTGGATATTGAAGAGGCACGCCACCAGTACACTCAGGGTTTTAAGAATATTGTTTCAGGTTTTTATCTGGCATTTTGAGTTTTAGTGTGGAGAATATCATTCTTTTGTCAACAAAGAACTATAGTTCATATAAAAATACTACTGCATAATTCTTTTTTCATCTATTTTTAAAGTGTTAAATATCTGATGGATATACTTGTTTTTTGACTAATTAGTTAAAATATTCTTTCGGTATTTGTTTAACCCAACTCAATTTAGATGAAAACCTTCAAGAATACTTCGCGAATTTTATCTCTTTGGTTATTTCTGTGTTTTTTGATGACCGAAACTGTCTTTGCTACCGGAGATCAGCCGGATTCAGTTGACATTGCTTTTTTAGAGCGATTTCAAAATGCAAAGGACAATGATACCCTCCTGATAGATGCTTTATATGATTATGCTGAGTATTTGGACGAGAATGGCGAGCCGACTCGTTCAATAGAGCAGTTTGAAAAGGCAATGCTTATTGCACGAAACTGTAATGATCACAGGCGATTGGCAGATGTAGGGAATTATTATGCCAGTGTTTCCTGGAGTTTGGGAGATTGCCAAAAATCAAATCTTTTGTATTTGGAAGCACTCGAACATGCTAAAGAGACGGGTGATGTGGCGATTATTGCAAAAATAAGCATGAATCTGGCATGTAATTACAATTTGATGGGTAATTATCAGGAGGCCATTGATTATGCGCTACAGGCCTTGAAAATAAAAGAAGCATCGGGACATCTCGCAGATATCTGTTACCATTATATCAATCTGTCCAATATTTTCAGAGAAAACGGTAATATTCCAAAATGGGAGGAATATCTCAATAAGGCTTATATGATGAAAGATGTGGAAGGGTGTGCTAATTATGTAGATATTTCAAAAATATACAACAGCTTGGGCTCTTTAACGCATGAAAGAAAAGAATACCAAAAGGCATTGGCGTATTTTGACACAGTAATGCAAGTGAGCCGGGCGCATAATTTTGATCAGGGGATAAGTACCGGACTATCTAATAAAGCCTCTGTTTACAAGGATCTGGGTGATATTGATAAGGCACTTGAATTGACACTCGAATCTGAACAATATTTCGGGAACCATACCTACGAAATAATTTACAATAACAACTGGAAAGCATTACTATACAAAGAAAAAGGTGATTACAACGAAGCTCTGGGATTGGTGCAGGAAAATTTTGACAGGGATGATATTCAGGGCTATTCTACTGAAAAAATAAAAACGCTTGAATTGCTTTATCAGTTAAATTTTCTTTTGGGCAACTATGATCAGGCCTACATTTGGAACGATTCCTTGCGCAACAATGAGAGCCGTTTGCGGGATGAACGGGTACGTGAAGCAGTGGAAAATCTTGAAATTGAATACGCAACGGAACAGAAGGAGAGTCGTATCGAGTTGCTGACAGCTGAAAACCAAATTAAAACTCAGCGCATGAGGATGGGCAGTGGCATCCTGGTTATTTTACTCCTGACTGTAGGCATGGTTTTGTATATGTTAAAACTGCGGCATAAACAAGCCCTGTTGGTTCAGAATAATTTGCAGCAGAAACTTTTGCGTTCACAAATGAACCCTCATTTTTTATTTAATGCACTGAGCAGCATTCAAAGTTTTATGTATCAGAATGAGACAAAGAAGGCCGCAGGCTATTTGGGCAATTTTGCCTCCCTCACCCGCGGTGTGCTTGAGTATTCTACTCGTGATTTTATTTCCCTTTGCGATGAATTGCGTATTCTGGAAAATTATTTGGAGCTGGAAGTGATGCGGATGGGAGGTAAAATTTCTTATCAGACGGAAGTGGATGAAAATCTGGATTGCGAATTTATAATGGTTCCTCCTCTTGTTATTCAGCCTTTTGTAGAGAATTGTGTGAAGCATGCGTTTTCCGGAATCGATTATCCAGGTCTTATTGTTGTGAGTATTCGAAAGTTGGAAAACAGGGTTGAAGTAATGGTAGAAGATAATGGGATAGGTCTGGAAAATGCTGTTGGAAATTCTGCTGAGGAGCATAAGTCTATGTCAATGAGTATTTTTAAGGAACGACAGGCGGTGCTTGAGAAAAAGCTTGGTGAACCTGTTACATTTGAATTATTGGATATGAACAGCCTCACGAGTGGAAAGTCCTCTGGCTCCAAAGTGGTGATAACATTGCCCGTGATAACAATGGATACCATGCATAATTTGAATTAACCGCATTCTGGCAGGGCTTCTGTCAGTTGGGGATATCAAAAAATCAGCTTTAGCCTGACTTGTTTATGAATAAATAAGGTTAGCATTAAACCCAAATTTATGATTAAGATTGTAATTGTTGAAGATGAACCTGGTATCAGAGATACCTACAAAATTCTGCTGACACAGAATTTTTCCAATGTTGAGGTTGTTGGTGAAACAGGAAAGATTGTGGATGCGATTTGTTTAATAAAGGAGAAAGCACCCGATATTGTGTTGATGGATATTGAGTTGGAAGATGGTAATAGTTTTCAATTGCTTCAGAATCTTCGTCCCTATCATTTTCGGATTATCTTTATTACGGCTTACAATCACTACGCTATTAAAGCCATAAAATTCAGTGCTTTTGATTATATCATGAAGCCGGTCAATGAGTTTGAATTTATTAATGCTCTTTCCAATGCCGTGAACGCAGTTAGTTGCGAACCATCGTCTGAAAAACAGGTAGATAATTTGCTGGATCATTACAGCGGGACACAGAAAAGCGGAAAGATTGTTTTGAGAACATCTGAAGCACTTTATGTGATCAAAGTGGAAAATATTTCTCATTGTAAAAGTGATAACAGTTACACCACGTTTTTTTTGACTGACAGCCGGGAAATACTCGTGTCTAAAGGGATGACTGAGTATGTGGAATTGTTGGAAGATTATGGATTTTACCGTCCCCATCAGTCTTTTCTGGTTAATATGAATCACATCAACCGGATAGATAAAAGTGATGGTGGGTTCGTAATAATGGAGAATGGTGCTGAGATACCTATTTCTACCCGGAGGAAACAGCAATTTTTCAATGTGTTGCAATCGTTGTAAATGAAACGAGTAAGGCAATGATTGCCTCAAAAGAATATGTATAAGTTCTTGCATGCGACTTTCATCCGACCTTGAAAAATAAATTTTTACGGATGAAATAGGGTGCAAATTCAAGATAGTAGGCTGCGAATTCAAACTGAGTTCATAACCAATTGTTACAATGCACTATTTTGCCTAAAAATTGAAGTGCAAATGAACAAGCTGGTTATTCGAAATGCAGATTATGTGCATTTTATTTATTTGTCTGACATTGTTTTTTGCCGGAAGAGAAGACTGAAAACACTTTTTGTCCTGGATAACGAAAATGCAGTGATGTCGGAAACAGATTTTGAATCCTACGAGGTGATGTTGGACAATCATCAGTTTGTGAAACCATCGCCGGGATACCTGGTAAATATTTCCTATATCGTTGAAATGCGAACCAAATGGCCACGCTACATTACTTTATCTAATGGAAAGCGTATTCCTCTGGCTATTCATCTGAAAGGTAGAATCGAAAGAATTCTTGAGGGCTGGCAGGGGTAGAATGAGGTTTGTTGTTTTATGTTTAATTTAGTTTTGGATAAGCGTGTTAATTTATTATTATATAGTTGATTATAGAATTTAAAGAGATGAGAAAATCGTATTTGATTGTTGGATTTGTCTTTATTCTGTCTTTCCTGATGAGTGCATGCTCAGGTAAAAAAGATACAGAAAATAAACTGGGGAAAATGGAGGTCGAAATCCCGGATGCATTGAAAGATAAGCCTGAAGTGGTTGCCTATATTAATCAAATGGCTGAAGTTTCTGATGAGTATGCAGTTTTGGTAGATGAAATTATGGATGAAGCTGGTCATCTCTCAGGGGTTTCTGCAGATGAATTGAGTATGATGGAGAAACTGAAGTTGGTAACGCTAACAGCAGAAGTTGCCGCCAAATCTACTGAAATTATGAGTAAATGGGCAGAATATCAGAATCAGAGAGCCGGGTTGGAAGAGCAGATGTCTGATGAAGAACTGGAAGCATTGTCTGTTGTTTGGACTCGTTTTGAAGAACGAATGGCCCAGATTGATCAGAAATACAATAATGTTCTGCCTGAAGAGTCAAATTGATTTTTTAATACGCAGACTCTCTGTGGGTCTGTTTAAAACCTTAATACTATGAGTACTTCTTTAATTATTATCCTGTCGGTAATTGCTTTTGTGTTTCTTGTTTTTATTGGAATGTATAACAACCTTATCCGCAAACGAAACGAAGTTGATAACGCCTTTGGAGGCATGGATGTGCAACTAAAAAAACGTTACGACCTTATTCCAAATCTGGTAGCTACTGTTAAGCAATATGCTTCGCACGAAAAAGAACTGCTTACCAAAGTAACCGAAATGCGTGCAAAAGCAACCAGCGGCAACCTGAGTGCCGACGAAAAAGTAGCCCTCGATAACCAAATATCGGCCGGAATGAAAAGCATTATGGTTGCGGTTGAAAACTATCCCGACCTCAAAGCCAACGAAAACTTCATGAATTTGCAACGCACCCTCAATGAGGTTGAATCGCAAATATCGGCTGCCCGCCGTACTTACAACGCGGTAATTACCGATTACAACAATGCAATTCAAACTTTTCCAAGCAACATTATGGCCGGAATGATGAGTCTTAAACGTAAAGAGGTATTTGTAATTCCCGAAACGGAACGTCAGAATGTGGATGTGAAGAATCTGTTTAGCTAATAATTTCTGTAAGTAAAAAAAGGAGATATGATACAAAGAGAACAACTTGCAGATTTATATGAAAATGAAATAAGGAATAGGCTGACCGGACTTGAAGGTTTGCGAAAAAAAGTTGCTTTAAGGCAAATTGCAGGAGTTGTATTCCTTGCGCTTCCCATTCTTGTTTTTTTAGGTCTTTCCGGACTTGTTGATGAAGGTAACTTCTTGTTTATGGCCGATTTAATGGGATGGATTCCTTATCTCTTTATTGGATTGGTTCTTGCCGGAATTGTTTTTTTAATTCTGAACTACAGCCAAAAGAGAGCATATCGTCGCAGGTACAAAGAAGAGGTGGTAAGTGAAATTGTGAAAGCGATCGATCCTGAATGGCGCTATTCTGCTGATGATTGTATTTCTTCTTTAGAATATGCTCAGAGTGGTCTGTTCCGAAAGAGTTATGATCGCTATCGGGGAGATGACCTCATTTGCGGACAAATCGAAAAAACAGACTTTCGCTGTTCCGAGTTGCATACTGAGTATAAAACTGTAACTACGGATAAAGATGGGAAAAGGAAGGAAACCTGGCATACCATCTTCAGAGGCTTGTTTTTTCATGCCGATTTCAATAAAAATATTCATGCGCAAACATTTATAGAACCCGATACTTCGGAGCGCTTGCTGGGTAAATTTGGACAAAAGCTGCAATTCAGCTCCAAAGGAAAACTGGTGAAGCTGGAGAATCCTGAGTTTGAGAAAATTTTCGCCGTTTTTTCGACCGACCAAACCGAGGCTCGCTACATACTTACTCCAGCCATAATGGAAGCACTGGTGAATATTTACAGGCAATACAAACGTAAAATGTATTTGTC
>DHQK01000256.1 GCA_002411085.1 Marinilabilia sp. UBA5340
CGTTTAAATATGGCATTGTTAAAAAACGGAGGTTGCAGATTGGAGGTTGTTTTGTCTGTGTTTGTCCGTTCAAAGTGCCGGTTGTCATGCATGTAGGGCAAATAAGCTTTTATGTAACGATCGAACAACTCTTCGGCGGGGTTGCGGTTATAGGTGTGCTGCGAATCACCATATACAATCTCCACGCCTTTTACTTTCATAAATGTTTCATTGTATTTGAGTATTTCATCCAGTTTTACCGGCGTTTGGCTGGAAAGATGATAAATTCCTCCTGAGGTGGGATTCTCGATAACTCTGAGTGTTGCATCGACAAAATAGTTTACCGGGATAAGATTGAGGGCTCCGGATTTGGGCAGAATAATCTTTAAGGGCAAATATAGGTAGCCATCGTTATCCATTTTTATACCATGAAGTTCTGATTTCTTTCCATTATTGTTTTTAATGTCGTTGAGGTAAATATCCCTGATGGCCATGAGCGATCGTATGGGATAATAAAGTGCATTGAATTTTAGTGAACGGCCGGTTCTCGAATCGCCATAAACAACTGTAGGACGGATGATAGAATATGAAATTGTGGTTTGGCCGCAAAAGGCAGCAATATTCTTTTCGGCCTGTGCTTTGCTCTCTTCGTAGACATTGACAAAATCAGTGGCCGTGGATAGTTGCTCTTTACAAACAGGACCATTCATTCCGCAGGCATAGGCTGTGCTGATGTAATGAAAGTACTGAAGGCGGGCGTCGGCAGCGAACTTCAGGATATTGTTTAAGCTGAAAACATTAGACTCGAATACCTGCTGGCGCCAGCGTTCCGAGAAACTTGTGTCGGAGGCGCAATGAATCATTTGATCCGCTTCCACACACAGTGAACTGTATTTCGACTGATCCAGGCCAAGCCGTTCTTGAGTGAAGTTTATTTCTACCGTCTTTAACCGGTTAGTGGGAATTTCTTTGTCAAGCCATTTCAGGATATTGTCAATCCTTTTAGCCAGGGTGGTAACATTGTTGGAACGGCCTAAAGCAATGACGCGGTAACCTTTCTGCAGTAAGCCGGCCATCAGGTGACTTCCTAAAAAACCGGTGGCACCGGTGAGCGCGATTGTTTGAACAATATGTTGAGGCATAAAAAAATATGAGCGTATTTGTTTTGAATAATCAATACTCCGTTACCTTTTAGGTAAAGGTGTTTGAGTAAGATACAAATTATCAGATTTGTAGGGTATGTCTTAAATCTAATTCAAAAGAACAATAATTTATGGCAATCGCTTTGTGAAAACGAACCAGGTGTTTGTATGTCAGGTATTTCACCCTTTGGATGTTGGATAATGATCATATTAGAAAATTTTTTTTGCCTCTCAACCTTCTGTTTTTGTTAACTTATATCTCACCAGAGTTATCGTGACTCACGATCTATTTTGTACTCTAACTGTATAGAAAGTTCTCTTTTCTGCAGAATCCCTGAGTAAACAAGTGGAGTATCCACTTAACGGTACCGGTTTTTTGGGTAAATTTTTCTATCATCACTCCAGCCTCCTGCATTGCTTGTTGCATGCGGGCAATCTCATCCGGATCGTTTTGATCAAGATAATAATCGTATTCAAAAACACATCTTTTGCCGTTATCTAGGGGCGTGATGAATCCATAATCATTTTTAATTTGGTGCTTTTCGGCAATTCTTCTGAACTCGCCATCTATTTCCGCAATCAAAGCATTGTCAATGGGAAGATAGATGATCAGTGCCACCACATGTTTCTCGCGTCCCATTCGCGAGCTGATGATCCTGAACATATTTAGCCATACAAGGTCGGTCATTTCGGGTTTGGCAAACAGTTTTTTGAAGAAAGTTCTTAAATCAGGATCTATCTCCTTTGCCAGCAGTTCGGGAGAAGGGGAGAGCGCTGCTTCGGATAGATCGGTAAACCCGTTTAATTTCAGATAGGAAAAGGGTTCATCGTCTGACATTTCGGTAAGGAGGGATAGCCATTTTGCTGATCGAAGTGAAGGCATTCCCAGATATAAAGTTCTGAAAAGTTTCTGATCGATGGTTGGAAGCTCCATATTGCGAATGGTGCTTATGTCATATTTCCCGCCAATGACCAGTACAAGAAATTGTATTCCCAACTCTTTATTGAAGGTATCTTTAATATCTGCTGCCAGCTTTTTTGTAGGTGCCATAAAAGTGGATAAATACTCGCCACCTAAAACTCCGATCGCCAGTCCTATGCGATGAGTGGCGCACTCTTTTGAGAAGTTAAGTGCTTCTTCCATTGACGCAAAAGGCACCAGAATTCCCTCTTCGTCACCAGTGACGGGATGCAGTTTTATGCTGGCTGAAGTGCAGATGGCAGGGATTCCTTCATTGGAAGGATTAAAGGCAAAAAAATTGGGGGCATCCTTGTCGTTCATTTGGAAAAGTGTACCCTCTTTGGAAACAAACTCTGCATCGATGTAATTGTCGGCAGCTGTTCCGTAAGAGGCCGAGAATGTGGAGAAAATTCCCGAACACATAATGTTGGCACATACCAGTGCCGAGGGCTCGGCCACATTAACCCGGAAGCCTCTTTTCTGTGCTTCTTTCTGAAGATTGAAAGCCGTTACCCCGGCGCCCACTTTTACCAGCCAGTTTTTCTCATCAAATTCGATGGTTTTCATGCGATTCATGTCAATCACGGCTCCTTTGCTCATGACAAACCCCATAACACTTGATCCGTTTCCACGCACCGCAAAAGGAATCTCATAACGGTTTAATAGTTTTACGATGGATGCCACCTCTTT
Source organism: Marinilabilia sp. UBA5340 (assembly GCA_002411085.1). Classification (GTDB taxonomy): domain Bacteria; phylum Bacteroidota; class Bacteroidia; order Bacteroidales; family Marinilabiliaceae; genus Marinilabilia. The sequence goes on from DHQK01000256.1 coordinate 2,773, forward strand.
GTTGGTTTTGGGCATTATTACATAATCGGGCATGGTGGGTGTTGCTACTGGTGAGGGGTCGTGGGCGTAAGTGAGGGCAATAGCCCTGTCGGAGGTTGCCCAGAAGTCCCCTGTGATTTCTTTCAGTTCCGCGAGAACTTCATCAACTTCCTCGCGAACTACCTCCCCGCCGTTTTCAATATGAAAAGCCATAAGGTCTTTCAGTGCTTTCATTACTTTGGTGGGGCGCATCTCTGTGACAAAGTAACACTGGTAATCACATTTTCCGCAGAGATCACAGGTGTCAGCAATTTCCAGACATTTTTCAGTAACCGGTATTTTTCCATCCGCAAGTGCGGCATATAAATCCATGCGTCCCTGAGGGTAAAATCCCACATAATGTTTTTCGGGGCCTGAGGCACAAATTCCGGTTCCCAGGAAATCGATTTTGCACATGGCATAGTGGCGGCAATTTTTGGCGGTAGTCAATGGTTCATGCATGGAAGTCCGATTTGGTGATTCTCAAATATACTGATTATCCGGCACTTTCTCATGCCTGGTTTGAGTCTGCCCGATTGGATTCTTTGTGCCCGTTAGAGGTGTTTTAATATAAAAAGGTTATGCCGGTTCCATATTCTGATTCTGTGAACAAAAACTGGATTTACAAGTTCTTGAGTTACCTCCCTAAACCTATGTAATAACAAACAATAGAAACAAAAATATGATGCGTACAACTAAAACTATTCTTTTAAAGAGCAGACCTGAAGGGAAACCCCAGATAACCAATTTTGAATTTACAACTTCCGATGTGCCGGAACTGAAAGAGGGAGAGGTGTTGCTGGCAACGAAGTATGTCTCTGTAGATCCCTATTTACGCGGACGTATGAGTGATGCACCTTCTTACATTCCATCTTTTGAGGTCAATAAACCTATGGCATCCGGAATCGTAGCGGAAGTTTTAGAATCTAAACATAATGAATTGGGAAAAGGGGACTATGTCTCCGGTCTGCTGCAATGGAAAGAAACTCAGGTAGCCAGGGGTGTTGAGCTGATCAAAGTAAATGCCGATAAGGCTCCATTATCAGCCTATCTGGGGGTTTTGGGAATGACCGGACTCACTGCTTATCTGGGATTAACCGAGATCGGAAAACCAAAGAAAGGAGAAACGCTTCTGGTTTCGGGTGCTGCCGGTGCCGTTGGTAGTGTGGTTGGCCAAATAGGAAAGATACTTGGATTACGTGTAGTTGGGATTGCCGGAAGCGATGAAAAAGTAAATATGCTTATTTCCGAATTCGGGTTTGATGAGGCCATTAACTATAAGACGAACAATGATATGACGGGAGCTATTGCAAAGGCTTGTCCCAACGGAGTGGATGTCTATTTCGACAATGTAGGTGGAGAGATCTCTGAGGCTGCGCTTTTTAACATCAATAAATTTTCCAGAACCATAAACTGTGGTGCCATTTCGGTGTACAACAATACTGAGTTACCGAAAAGTGTGAGTGTGCAGCCCTTCCTGATAAAGAAAAGTGCTTTGATGCAGGGATTTATCGTATCTGATTTTGCTGACAAGCATGCCGGGGGAGTAAAACAACTGGCAGAATGGTACAGTGAGGGAAAAATAAAATCAGAGGAGACTATAGAAGAGGGATTTGAAAATATCCCACAAGCTTTTTTGGGACTGTTCGAGGGGAATAATAAGGGGAAAATGGTAGTGAAGGTTTGAAGAGCACATTGATGGCATTCCTCTGAGTATTGCCTGGTTTGGACATTAATAAAAGAAAAACTATTTTTACCAATGTTCGAAAACCATTGTTAATCCGACCCCCTGAATAATGTTAAAAATTTCATTCTATAGTGCACATAAAACACATCTTTGCTGTTGTTTTATGTGCATTTTTATTTTGAATAAAAGAGCATGATTTTAAATCTTGAAGTACTATGAAAAGATTCACTCTCATCCTTTTTCTGCTGGCTTTTGGTTTGGTTGCATCTTTCAGTCAAACCTCTTCTGATTCCATATCTATGAAGAAAGTATTTGGAGGCTATCAGTATTATAAGGGAGAACAATTGTTGACACTACAGGAAACTACCAATGTTCTGAAATCAAATAAGTTTGCATTTGAACAGATGAGGTCGGCCCGTATAAAGAATACCATGTCATCTATTTTCGGATTTGCAGGAGGTTTTATGGTTGGCTGGCCGCTGGGAACCGCCATTGCCGGAGGAGATCCTGACTGGGCTTTGGCGGGTATTGGTGCAGGACTCATTGTTATAAGCATTCCTCTGAACAACAGGTTTAATCAGCAGGCAAAAGAGGCAATTGATATATACAATGAGGGGTTGCAGGCACATTCGTTGCGCCCGGTGCCTGAGCTAAAATTCGGGGTAATTGGCCACGGAATTGGGTTGGCACTGAGGTTTTGACACTATAAGATGGATTGTAATTTTGAAAAAAGATTTGAGGCTGTGCATTGTTTGAAACTTTTCAGCTGTTTTTCCCGGCCCTTTCTGTAAATAAAAATTTAAAATGAAACTGATTTTTTCCTTTATTCTTGTTCTTTTTCTATGCTCTTCTTGTGCTACGCTTTATACAGGAAGCAATACATTTATACATTTTAGTTCTAACCCTCAGGATGCTGAAATTTTAATAGACGGAGAGGTGGTAGCACATACTCCCCAAACAGTAAAAGTAAAAAGGTCACTAAAGAAAAAAACAATAGAGATTCGTAAAGATGGTTACCTTCTGGAGTCTTTTGAAATGGATAAAAAGTTTAAAGCACTCTCTCTTTTGAGTACCACCTTTATTTTTGTAGATCTGATTTCCGGCTCTATTGTTGATTACCGTGATAACTTCATTCACAGGGAACTAATCCATGATTCTGGAAGAAAAGGAGATATTGAAGGATATAATTTAAGTGATAATTTTTATGTAATAACTAACCATGACACCATCTATACGCAGCCATTTCAGGATTTTGACACCAGGAATTTTTTTAGTAACCGGTTGGATAAAATGAACTTCAGGCTTATTGATGGCACGATGAAATCAGTCTTGGCCGATGATATTTATATGTACAAAACCCTTGAATTGTATCGAAAATCTTTGGGGATGTATTTTCTTTCCTTTCAAACTCAAATAAATTACAATATAAAAAAGTACATCCGTGCAAAGTATTATGAAGGGCGCAAGATTCATAAATATATGTTTATGGAATGTCTGTTGACCAATAACAATTGTCATTTGTTAAGGTCACTGGTTGATGTTCTGTATATTGATCATGCCAGTTATAATGCTCCCGTTTTTTATTTGTACAAAGAAGGCGAGGTAGTAGAAAAGATAAAAAGGAGTGATTTGCTGAAAACAGTTGAAGATCACTTTAGTGAAGAAACAGAGTTAATTGCCATGCTAAAAGAAAAGAAAAAGTTTAAAACCATCGAGCAATATGTCTATCAGGAAAGGAGAAGGGCAGATCGATATTATGTGCCATTTTAGAGAAATGTTGAATCATCTGGCGGGCGGTTGGTCATGCTGATTTCTGTGGGGGTTGAAGATTCTTTTTTCTTGTATTGCTTCGTCTTTTCGATAAATAAGAGTGTTCCGATTATGATTTCATTATCCTGGAAAAAAATTACAAATGATTGAAAAACATAATTTGATACCCAGTGGATCATTGCTTGGAGAGAACGGAAAACCTTATGATTATGTAGATAGTTTCCGGGGATTGCTGAATATTCAATGCCCGGACATTGATGAATTGGGGAGGTTGTTCATGAGTAGTGGACCGGCATGGGCTGATGGACTTATGAAAATCAGAGACAGGATAGTCGGGATATTTGGACTAAAATCCGGAGCCAGGATGCTCCAGGAGCAACGTGAGTTAGAACCCAGCCATTTTCTGCCAGGCGAAAGAGCCGGGTTGTTTAAAGTTTTTCAAAAGACCGAAAATGAGTTGATTATGGGGGAGGATGACAAGCATCTGGACTTCCGTGTGTCAATTTTGATACCATCCTCTGCGTTTGAACAAGGAAAAACGACCTTTTGGTTAACTACTGTCGTGATTTACAAAAACTGGTTTGGAAGGCTTTATTTCTTTCCGGTTCAGTTTTTTCACCGGTTAATAGTTAAATTTACATTAAAATCAATGTTGCAAAGAATTAATGGGCAGTATGCTGATTGAGCAAGACGACATTTTATAACAAAACTCCGGAAATTCATGCTTCTGTAAGCGTTGACACTTCCGGAGTTTCTATCTTGATAAGAGGAGATTACTCGATTTTAAACTGTCTGGACATCTCTTTCAGAAGATCTGCCTGATTGCTTAATTCTTCGGCTGTGCCAGCCAGCTCCTCGGCAGATGCAGCATTTTCCTGGGTACTTTCGTTAAATTGCTGGGTGGCTTGGGTTACCATTTGTATATTCATGGATTGTTCCTGCGATGCGATATTTATCTCCTCAATATCCTCGTTGAGTGCTGACAGTTGGGGGAGGATTTCTTTGATGAATTCCATGGTTTTCATCGACATTTCGGAGCTTGCATTTATTTTTTCTGTGATTTTATTGGCCGACGATGTCGTACTTTCGCTAAGTTTTTGAACCTCACGTGCCACTACAGCAAAACCCTTTCCATGCTCTCCCGCACGGGCTGCTTCCACCGCAGCATTCAATGACAGAATTTTAATATTCTGGGCAATGTCATTGATCATTCCGCTGAGGGCGGCAATCTCCTGCTGCATCTCTGCAGCTTTTTGTGCATCTTCGTTAAGGGTGGTGAATTGTTGCATCATTTTTTCGCTGGAAGACTTAATCTCTTCACTCTTATTGGCATTTTGCTGCACACTTGCTGTCATCTCTTCCATATTGCTGCTTACCTCTTCTCCTGTGCTGGCTTGCTGATTGGTTGCCGAGCTTAGCGTTTGGCTGGACGAACTTAGCTGTTGGGATGCGGAAGTGATGTTGGCACTTCCCTGCTGAATTTCATTGACGAATACACGGATTTTTTCTACCATTTTGGAGAAACTGTTTGCCAGATTTCCGATCTCATCGTCCGATTTTATGTCTATGTTTTGGGTGAGGTCTCCTTCTGCGATCAGTTCGCTCATCTTATCAAGCCGGATTAAAGGTCTGGTGCGTTGTCCTATAAAATATCTCATTCTGAAGATGAAAAATAGAATCGTCAGAATAATGGTGGGAATAATCCAGTAGGCAGCGGAAATCACATTCCTGAAAACATATTTGGCATGAACCCTTGCCTGCAACTGCCAGGGGATCTGATGGTTGTTGAAATAAACCGGATTGGTAATGGATCCCACGAAACCTTCGAACCATTGATCAATTTTTCCTGCTCTCAGGTTTTTCATTCTGGCTTCAGGATCCATACAATCTACTTTCAGGTTTTTCCCGATCAATTCAGGTTGAAAACTATGAGTGAGATAAGTCCCGTTGTTGTCCAATAGGGCGACCGATGCTTTTCCGTCATAAATGGAAACATTTTCCAGCTGACGGTAAATGGCCTCAATGTCCACATCGCAACCGATAATTCCCACAAATTTTCCTTCCACCAGGATGGGATACGCTATGGAATATACTTTGTGCGCTTCGTCTTCAATGGTTCGAAAGTAAGGGTTGGAAATAAAAGACTTCAGTGTTTTTCTGGGCTGCTGGTAATAATCCGTATCCAGGTAGTTTTGAAGTGAATGAACTTTGGATTCGGAAAGATAAAGTGTGAAATTCTCTTCTTCATTTTTCGAAATTTTTGAGATGTTCGGAAGGAATTCTGTTTCCAGTTCCATAAATGTGGCGATTACCTCTTCGTTTTGAGATTCAAAATCCTGTAGAAATCCAATAAGGAAATTTCTGTCGATGAATTGCTTATTTGGCGTCGATAATTGGTAGGAGATGGAGTGCTCCATATTCTCCACCATTGAGGTGAATCGGGCGTTGTCCTTTTCGATGCTCTGAGCGCTGTTTTTCAGCGCAAGGTCTCCATAAATCATGCTGCTGTACATAATTTCTTTCTGAAAGAAGTACAAGACAACAGCAAGCAATATCAGAATAGAAATGATGAAAATTCTGATCGAATTATTAACAATAATCTTGGCTAATGATTTTTTGATTTCAACCATGGGGCAATGTTTTGAGAAAGCGTTAAATTATTTTTTGTGTTTTTTAATTGATATTTTTTATGCAAAAGATCCTTTTTACGGGGATCTTGAGAAAAGGTTTTTGAAATTGGAGAAAGAATTTGACAAAAATTAATTTTCAAAATAAGTTTTTGTTAAAGACACTCAAGGTTAATTGTTTATACTTACTGTTAATAACTTGTTTTATTATAATTTTAAATATATAAACAAACAGAATATTTTTGCAGGCTTTTAAAATAAATAATTACAAAGCCATGATTTGGGACCTTAATGAATGCCTTTCCAGAGCAGAAATGGAGCAAATTCAGCTTCAGCGTTTGATTCGAACAATTGAGCGGGTATATGAAAATGTGCCTTTTTACCGGGACAAAATGGACATTGCCGGTTTAAGACCAGCGGATATTAAATCTCTGGATGATCTTGGTAAACTTCCGTTTACTAACAAAACAGATCTTAGAGATACTTATCCATTTGGATTGTTCGCTGTCTCTCAGGACGAAATTGTTCGTTTGCATGCATCCAGTGGAACTACCGGGAAACCTGTGGTGGTAGGCTATACGCAAAATGACATTGAAACGTGGAGCGATCTGATTGTTCGTACAATGCATGCCGCCCGTGTTTCAAGTAAAGATACTGTTCAGGTTGCTTATGGTTACGGCCTTTTTACGGGTGGCATGGGAGTTCATTACGGAGCAGAGAAAGTTGGGGCCCGGGTAATTCCAATATCCGGAGGAAATACCAGAAAGCAAATTGAATTAATGGAGGATTTTCAAACCACTGTTTTGGCATGCACGCCTTCTTACGCTTTGCATCTGGCAGAAGTAATCAAAAGCACTCCAGGCCTGCGTGAGCGATTAAGATTAAAAACGGCAATTCTGGGAGCGGAACCATGGACCGAGCAGATGAGGCACCAGATTGAGGATTTGCTGGAAATAAGTGCTTTTGATATTTATGGACTTAGTGAGATCATTGGGCCCGGGGTGGCTCATGAGTGTGAATGCAAAAACGGATTGCATATCAATGAAGATCATTTTATTCCTGAAATCATTGACCCAGAAACACTGGAATCCAAACCACCAGGGGAGGAAGGAGAATTGGTATTTACCACTATCACCAAAGAGGGAATTCCCGTAATTCGTTATCGTACGCGTGATCTGACTACTTTGAATTATGAAAAATGTGCTTGTGGCCGAACCCTCGTTAGAATGCAAAAATGCCATGGCCGGTCTGATGATATGTTGATCATTCGGGGTGTTAATTTATTTCCATCTCAGGTAGAGGCCGCCCTGATTGATCTGAATCTCACCACTTCTCATTACCATCTCCAAGTTTCACGTGAAGGTACGCTCGATAAGCTAAAAGCTGTTGTAGAAATGAAAGAAGCGGCTGATACAGATTTGGAAAATCTCCACAGAACAGTGCAGGCACATATTCAGAATTGTATCGGTTTGAGTCTTGAGCTTGAGTTGGTTGAGCCTAATGGGATTGAACGTTTCTCAGGGAAAAGCAAACGTGTATTCGACAATCGCAAGAATTAAAAAACACCTTTTAAATAAGAAGAAAATGAACACCGGGTTAATTAGTATGGCGGCATATTTGCCGGCCAACAAGTTGGAAGATTCAATGGTAACTGCGCTGATAGATTTTTTGCGCAGTCAAACCTTACTTCCTGAAGCTTACATAAAAGAAATAGAAGAAACCGGTTGTTTGCCCGGCCGGGTAGAAACCAATTACGACGGATGGGAAAGTCAGCCATGGTTTGAAACCTGGCTCAAATCCCTTTCACCCAAAAAACAAGCAGATCCTTTTCAGGGAACCTGCGAGCGTCGCAGGGTGCCAATGGATCCTGCTTCTGTAAAAGAGAGTATTTACCCCCATCCCATGTTACCTTCCGATGCGGAGGTGATAGCTGCTTCTATGGCGATATTGCGTTCAGGTCTGCATCCCGACGATATTGACTTGGTGCTGGCCCACTCTCAGGTTCCCGATCGTCCATTACCTCAAAATGTGTCTCTTGTTCAGCATAAACTGGGATTGAAAAATGCGGGGGCATATTCTTTAGACACCTGTTGCTCTTCCTTTGTTTCCATGATCGAAGTGGCGGTGGCTATGGTGAAATCGGGAATCAAAAAAAATGTGCTTATTGTTTCGTCTTATCTTGATAGTCATGTGAATGATAAAAGTACGCACTTCAGTGTGGACACAGGGGATGGTGCCGCTGCAGGAATTGTCTCTGCAACTGAAATGGGGTACCTGGCATCCGATTCCTCTAGTCATGGAGATCGTCACGACGGAATTGTCTTTGAGACCAGGGAACCCCTGCTTTATAAAGGTCTGCATACATCACCGGATTATCGTCAGTTGGTAACTACTTTTCTGAATAGGGAAGCATGCAAAGAAATCGCAGTGAACGCCGAGCGTGATATGAAAGAGGTGGTATCTAATGCGCTGGACAAAGCAGGCATGAGTACTGAAGAAATAGATTTTTTTGTGTCTCATCAGCCTGTGGTTTGGGCTGGAGAAGCCTGGAGGAAAGCGGTTGGTGTGGGTGAGGAGAAGTTCTATGAAACTTTTAAGAAGTATGGAAATATTGCCACTGCAGCGGCAGCAACCAACTTTACCGAGGCTATGGAAAAAAATCTTATCAAAGAGAATGATAAGGTGCTGATCGCTTCCAGTGGAGCGGGGGAAAATCATATTGCAGTCTTGCATCAGGTATCACCAGAGCTAATAAAAAATATGAAGCGATTCAGATAAAGTAACAGCTATGGAAAATATTGATTTTGAATTATCCCGGACAGCTCCCATAATTCCGCAAATTCCTGTAGGCATTATGGGCGTTGGGAGTTATCTGCCTCCGGCAACCGTTGCCAATGATGCTTTTTCTAATTTGGAATTGAGTGAATCGGACAGAGATTTTATGGAGACGAAGGCCGGAATCAAAAGCCGCCATTGGGCCAGAGAAGAATCTGTTGTCTCTATGGCTGTAAAAGCATCACAGAAGGCCCTCGAATGTGCAGGAATCGATCCATTAGACTTGGATATGGTAGTGGTAACGCATATTACCCGCGATGTTTTACAATTGACACCTCCAAATTCGGTTACTATTCAATCGGCTTTGGGAGCCAATAATGCAACAGCGATAAATATTGATCAGGGTTTTACTGGATGGATGTATGCGTTGATGACAGGCGCATCGTTTATTAGTTCCGGTTTTTACAAAACGGTTTTGGTGGTGTCAGCTGAATCTATCATGCCGCATACCGACAGTACAATCATGAAATCGATGCTGGTAGGGGACGGAGCTGGTGCTTTTGTTTTACAGGAAACGGAACCAGGGTACGGATTACAGGCTTTTCATCTGATGTCTCAGCAATTCCCTGACGTTGCTGCCGGAGTGGGCCTTGCTGCTCATCTGGCTGCACCTGCAGAGAAAGAGCTGACACAAAAAGCTTTTTTTAATATTGCACCCGACAGTTTTCAACGTGATTTGCCCTATGTGAAAAAGTTTCTTCCATTTTCTGTGAAAAAAACGCTGGAGGCATTGAATTTAGATGCCGATGAGGTCGATCAGTATATTCTTGCCCAAAAGTTTGACTGGCTAAACCGGGAGTGGGCTAAGTATATTGGGGTGGATTACAGTAAAGTGCATAACACCTTAGAGAAGCATGCCTGTATTGAAACAGCAAGTATACCTGTTATTACAGACGATGCGATGAAGCTTGGGAAGCTAAAAAAAGGAGATCTCGTAGCTTTTGCGGATTTGGGATCCAACTGGTCTGTGGCATCAGCAGTTTTTCGATGGTGTATTTGAGGTGGTGTTTGTATATTTCATGCGGTTATTCTCCTGGTATAAAAGAAGCCAGCCTCTCTGCACCTGTTTGTGTGGAGGGGTTATTTCTTTGATAGAAGGTCGATGATGGAACTTAGATTGTCTTTTAGTTTAATGAGGTCATTGACATCTAATCCACCATTTAAAAGCTGATGAGTCAGTTTTTCCGGGATGGCAGCTGCCTGTTCCTGTAACTGCTTGCCTTGTTGTGTCAGCTGAACAATGACTTTGCGTTCATCGTCTTTGGAGCGTTTCCGCTTGAGTAGTTCCTGTTGCTCCATTCTTTTGAGTAGCGGAGTTATGGTATTGGTGTTTAGAATTAGCTTTTTGGCAATTTCATTGACAGAGATGTGGTCGCGTTCCCACAAAATCATTAAAACCAAATACTGTGGATAGGTAATTCCCAGTTGATCCAGATAGGGCTGGTATTCTCTGGTGATCAGCCGTGAAGCTGCGTATACAGGAAAGCAAAGTTGATTCTCCAGTTTTAGTTGTTCGTAAGCCATAGCGTCTTTGTTGCAA
>DHQK01000030.1:0-196 GCA_002411085.1 Marinilabilia sp. UBA5340
TGATTCATGGTCATGAAATTGGCTGTGAGCTAAATATTAGTGTGGATCAGGGAGTGAAGTTTTTACAGGGGGAAGGTGTTGGTAAAGTTACTTTGCCGGGCTTATCGGTGCCGGTTGGACAACCTGCTATTAATCCTGTGCCCCGGCAGATGGTCACAAATTTGCTGGAACATCTGGCAGAGGAATATGGCCTGGA
>DHQK01000030.1:409-1133 GCA_002411085.1 Marinilabilia sp. UBA5340
ACCGGGTTTGAGGTGAGGGCTTTTGTGCCCGAGGGCGAAAGACTGGCCGCGAAAACCTTCAATCTCAGAGTCGGAGTGGTAGGAGGCATTTCAATTATAGGAACTTCAGGGCGGGTAATTCCCTTTTCTTCCGAAGCTTTTCTGGCCAGTATTCGTCCTCAATTGTCTGTGGCTATGGAAACCGGTTTTCGTGAAGTGGTATTGACTTCCGGAAAGCGAAGCGAAAATCTGATTCGGTCAGATTTTTCCCACCTGCCGGATACCGCTTTTGTGCATTTTGGAAATCTGATTGGAGATACCATTAGGCTGGCGGTGGAAGAGGGTGCTGAAAAAATTACTTTGGCTTTGATGTTCGCGAAAAGCACCAAGCTGGCTGCCGGGAATTTGAATACCCACAGTAAACATTGTCATTTCGATCCGGTTTTTGTGGCAGATATTGCACGTGATTGTGGATTGGCTCCAGGGTTGATTGGTGAAATTGAATCGGTAAAGATGGCCAATGCTGTTTTGGATATAATTTCGCCGCAAGTTTCAGCTCATTTTTATCAGGCCATTGCAACAAAATGTTTTGAGGTTTGCAAACCTTTGATCCCTGAAAATGTCGCTTTTGAATTTGTGATGCTGACAGGTAAGGAAAGTAAGACTAAAATTAAGTGAAGCAGCGGGGCAAAGCATTAATTGTCCAATCTACAAGGATAAGTCCTTTAATTCTTTTATTTTTGCA
>DHQK01000030.1:1434-3064 GCA_002411085.1 Marinilabilia sp. UBA5340
CCGGGAGAGGATGATCCCTCTTTGATCCGGGCTGTATATGAGGAGGTTCAGCTAAATCTGAAAGACGAATCTTTTGGTTTGTTCAAGTTTGCTGACTGGTTGCCGGTTAATCATATACTTCAGGGGTCCGCAGCTCCTGTAACTTATAAGAGTGAGGGACTGGCCAAACATCTGGGGTTAAATAATCTTTACATTACTTTTAGCGGATACTGGCCCGAAAAAGGGGCGTTAATGCCGACTTGTTCTTTTAAAGAGACTGAAGCCTATTCTGTTGGGGGAAGACTGACTGCTGATACAGAAGGTGTGTTGGTGGTTGCATCAGCAGGAAATACCGCACGTGCATTTGCCCGGGTTTGTTCCGATAATGACATTAAACTTCTGCTTTGTGTGCCTGAAGATAATTTGAGTGCCATGTGGTTCGACCGGCCCATCAAAAGCAATGTGAAACTGGTGAGTACCCGCTCCGGAAGTGATTATTTCGATGCCATCCATCTTTCAAATATGATTTGCGATCTGCCCGGCTTTTTTGCCGAAGGGGGTGCTAAAAATGTGGCGCGTCGCGATGGAATGGGAACCACGGTACTTTCAGCAGCTACTTTTATCGGACGCATTCCGGATCATTATTTTCAGGCTGTAGGAAGTGGAACCGGTGCCATTGCTGCCTGGGAGGCCAATCAGCGACTGATGGTGGATGGACGGTTTGGTACCAACATCATGAAGCTTCGTGTTGCACAAAACGCGCCGTTTACACCTATTTATGATGCCTGGAAAGCCGATTCTCGTCAGATGCTTGAGTTTGATAATGATGAAGCCCGCAAACAAGTGGAGGATATGGATGCCAAAGTGTTGTCCAATCGTAAACCTCCGTATCCTATTTTTGGTGGTTTGTATGATGCTTTAAAAGATACTTCGGGCGAAGTTTTGGTGGCCACAAATGAGGAAGGTCGTAAGGCTGCAGCCCTCTTCGAAGAACTGGAAGGCTGTGATATTCATCCGGCGGCAGCCATTGCAACAGCTACACTCATCAAAGAGGTTGAGAAAGGAACGGTGCCCCAGGATGATATAGTAATGCTCAACATTACCGGCGGAGGTGAAGAACTCTTTAAACGTGAAAAAGAGGTGGAGTACCTGAAGCCGGATTATGTTTTTGATATCGAACCTGATATTGAAGATGTGAAGAAGGTTCTGAAAGATTTGTTTTAGTTCTTTTGTCAGAGCAAATTTTCGAGTTATATAGCAAGCTCTCCGAATGCCGGAGGGCTTTTTTATTTTTGGGGCAGTGCCAAAAAGAAGATTTATTTTTGAATTTCTCATCACTCTGGCTATAAGGTTGGCGAAGTATAGGAACCCGGAAACCTGATTGTTCCTTAGTGTTAAGTTTTGTGGATCCAGTATAACCGATTCAAAAAAATGCCTTTTGGGGTAGGTTTTTTTTCTTGGGAGAATCCATCCGGAGACTGAAAGGCTCCTATGGTTATAGCTTTTCGCAAAGTATAGGATATCAACGCTGAAGGTGTTGTATGTTGTAGTAAATGTTAGAATCATTTTTGGGATGAACGAATTATTTTTAACCTGCCTTATACAAGGAAAAGGTAAGGTGTAAGCAGACTGAAATCCTGGGAATAATATT
>DHQK01000136.1:0-4784 GCA_002411085.1 Marinilabilia sp. UBA5340
TTCCCGGAATCCAGCAAATGTTATTGGCCCCATTGCTACGAATAATATCCACCAATTCCTGGAAGAATATCTTCAACGCATCGAAATGTGTTTGGCCAGTGGATCCCCACGTTCCGTCAGTACCAAGTATTCTGACAGGTTCGTTGGCTAACTCAAACATTACATGGTCGGTATTCCTTAACCCTGGGTGTTGTGACAGGAACCTCCATATCGTTTTGAGGTAGTTGTGATAGTAATCGTTGACTGCAATTTGTTCCGGGCATACTCCGGGAGGTCTTAAGATTACATACATTCCTCTTTGGCGTGCATGCTCAATAAGAGGTATTATTACTTCATCGGTATATTGCACCAATCGGTCGTAGTTAAATCTTGATATGTCGTTTTCAGGGATGGGATCCCCTGGATCATTTGTCCAATAGGGATCAATATGTAATCTTACATAATTGAGATGCCATCCATCAGATGTATCCGTCAACTTATTCATCACCGCTTTATTGTATTCAAGACATCCCTCTACATCGTAATTATTCCACCGCCAAATACCTAAAGCTCCTCCATTGAACCAGGGACTTGGGGTCATAGCTACTCCATGCAGGATTACATTGTTTCCGCACGGATCCTGTAAGTTTCTTCCTTCGACATGCAATGGTGGTAAATCCATACCAGGCCAGGCAAATGCATTCAAAGACATTAAGGCCAAAACTAAGGCGAATAATGGTTTTGAAATTTTCATAATAAATAATTTAAAGGTTAGTATAATATTGAATTGAATAGTGATTTCTGGCAGGTGCCGAAGCGGAAAGAATTGTGTTCTGTGGGATCTTTGTATGGCATGGGTTAAGCTTAATTGATGTGCTGGGGTTTGTTTTACATTGTGTAAAACTGTAAAATACTGTAAAAAAGCATGTTTGGTTTGAGATATTTTTGTTTAAAAATCAGATATAACTTTTTAAAACAGGAAAATATCTTTTTCTGAAAGGTTTGAATAATAATAGGTGGAGGCTTTGTGTCTAATTTTGAAACTATTATATCTTAAATCAAAATATGACTAATGAATGATTAATTATTTTTGATACTCTGAATACGTTGACGATTTTAAAATCTTTAAAATCTAAAACCAGATGTTAAGGTTCAAATCAGGCCTTGGCAATCAGTTTTTCTCAGGAATTCCCCGGGAGCGTGTGCTGTGCTTTCGGGGAATTTTTTATAATGTATTTCCTGCAATCAGCATTCTTATCAGATAATCCATAGCAATTTAAATATGTTTTCAAGCTTTTTTGTTGAAAACAGATTTGAATTGTCACTTTGTAGATATTTAAGTCGAACTTCCGCCACAACTAACTGTTAAAATATCAGGGAGTGCTTCTGAGAACTTGATTCAATCTCCGAATTACATAGGTTTTCTAAGGCAGCAATTGAAACCGAAACAGCTATGAATAATGACCATAGGCAAAATTCCGGCAGGTTCAGAATAAAAGATCTTCCCGGATTAATAAAAAAGACAGCGATTGCATGGAATGATGATGATCCGTGGCGATTAAGTGCTATTATTGCTTATTATGCTATTCTTGCGCTGCCTGGATTGCTTGTAATTGTAATTGGAATGCTCAGTTCGCTTTATGGAACAGAAATGGTTCAGGGCCGTCTTTATAATGAGATCAAAGGAATCATGGGTGCCTCTGCAGCAGACTCCGTTCAATCCATTTTTCGGAATGCCAAAGGGGGAGAGTCTTCATGGGTGGCAGCTGTAGTGGGTATCGGTGCCCTTGTTTTTGGTGCCACCGGTGTCTTTTATCATCTTCAGATATCACTGAACCGGGTGTGGAAGGTAGAATCTGATCCTAAAAACACGATCGTTCAATATTTGATAGACCGAACTAAAAGCTTCGGTTTTGTTTTGGTGATAGGATTTCTGTTGCTAATAAGTTTTATTTTGTCTGCTTTGCTGAATGCTTTACAAGGATATATATCCCAGTGGATACCGGAAGTTGCCTACTATTTTCTTCAGGTGTCAGATGTGGTGGTTACTTTTGGGGTAATTGCAGTGATTTTTGCTTTGATATTTAAGTATTTACCAGATGTGCAAATCGCATGGCGAAGTGTTTGGATTGGATCCTTTATTACGGCATTCCTTTTCTCAATTGGTAAAGAAATATTAAGTTTTTATTTTGGCGAGGCGAGTCCGGCAAGTGTATATGGTGCTGCCGGATCTATTATTATCATCCTTTTGTGGGTCTCCTATTCTTGTCTTATTCTGTTCTTTGGAGCCGAATTTACCTATGTATATGCCCGAAAATACGGGCATAAAATAGCTCCCAGCAGCCATGCCAAGCCTCTTAATGAAAAAGCTTCATCATGACTCCGGAGAATTCATTACGATGATTGAATGCTTTAAATTTTTTAATTCATCAATCCTGCTTTGGTCAGGCCAACAGATGAAAAATCAGGATAATGACAAATAAGGTAAGGAAAATATAAAACAGGATTTTGGCAATGGCTGCAAAGCCTTTCGCTATTCCTGTAAATCCTAATAATCCAAAAAGAAGAGTTGCCAATACTGCTATTAAAATCAATGTAATCATAACAATCAATTTTTAGTTCGAAATAGAAATATTTAAGGATGCTTGTTTTGTCCCAATAAGAATCCAATAGGTTTCAGACTAGTTATGTTGTTGGAGATGATTTTTAAGATGGCAAACAAGGGAACAAAAAGAATCATGCCTGCCAGCCCCCATACCATACCTCCAATAATGATAGCAACAATAACCACCAATGGATTTAATTTAACTTCTCTTCCAATGATCCAGGGTTCCAAAACATAGCTTTCAATAAGTTGCTCGATCATAATAATGATTGAAAATATTACCGCTTTGGGAACACTCTCAAAAAAGAGAAAGGAAAAGACAATGGGAACCAGACCGCTTATCAATGGGCCCAAATAGGGGATGATGGTTATCAGTGCACCAAAGATGGTCAGAAGCAAGGCATAGGGGAGATCAAAAATAAGAAAGGTGACATAATACATTATCCCCAGAATGCTCATCACTTTTGCCCGCCCCCATAAATAGTGATAAACAACCTTACTCATTTTGGTAAGAACCTCTTTGGCATGTGCTTTTTTACTTTCTGGGATGTACATCATAAAAAATCGTGAGATACGTTCACGAAAAAGCAGTAGCAGAAATACATATATGAGAATGAGCAACAAGCCCGATAAGGCATTAAAAATGCCCCCGAAAAAGGTGGTTGCCAACGACTCCATACGTGTCAGAATCTGGTCAGATCTTTCTTCCCAGAATTTCTTCTGTTCTTCAGCGGTAATATTCGCAATGGATGTGATTTTTTGCTCAATGCTATCCATCAGTTCCTGGAGTTGTTCTTTAATTGAGCCAATGTCAGAGACAAATTGATCAGCTTGAAAAACGAATAAAAAAAGTATTCCTCCCAATACAATGAATACGATCAAAGTGCTGATCAATGAGGCTATGAACCGGTTTATTTTAATGGATTCCAGCAGATCACAAAATGGGGCCATAAGAGAGGCGAGAAAAGCTCCAAACAAAAAAGGAATCAAAAATGGAGCTCCGTAGTGTAGTAGTGCGAACCCTAAAAGAATGAAAACAAGGAACTTATTTATTTTTGTAAGTTTCTCCATTCATTGTTTTTTTGTGATTTCTACACTCTCTTCTTCGAATTATTTGACTTTAATAAAGAAAGATGTGGGCTATGATGTTTGTATATTTAATTCTTTAGCTAACAGATGGTGACGTCATTTTGTTTAGGTGTTTGTGGCAAATGACGGGTAGGTATAAAGGAATGGTGCTTCAGTTTTTTGGAGAGTATACAATTCTAAATGTAAGGAAGGAATCATTAGGGGGTATTGATTATAAAGAATCCATGTTGGAAAAAGCTTTAAAACTCATTAATAGCTTTTCTGAATCTAAATCAGCACTAACCTGAACGTTATTCATGAGGATATAAATTCATAAATTGTTCAGGTTAGTCTGATGAAGTTAGAATGTTATCTTACCTAAGAGTTGAAATACTCATTTGAGTGTAATTACATAAGTCTTGTCTTCGGTCGTCTCAAAATCATACAAAAAAGTTTCAGGTAAAGTGATGTTCTCCAATTGTGCATTTTCTGAAATAAGTGGCTTTTTTATTTCCGGTTTTTCAAAGAATGGATTGGGATTTTCACCGTTAGCTTTCTTTAAAGATTCTTGGCCTGTAATGGTTATTTCATTAGGCACTCTGATTCTGCAATTACCTCCCAGTGTTGATTTGATTTCTGCTCTGATTAGTTGGTTGTTTTCCCACTTGAAGCTAACTTCAAAACCGCCCGGAGTTCTCAAACCGGTAATTTCTCCGTTTTTCCAGTCATCTGGAAGAGCTGGCAGAAAGTGAATGGCTCCGTCGTGACTTTGCAGAAGCATTTCGGCTATACCTACCGCACATCCAAAGTTTCCGTCAATTTGGAATGGGGGATGGGCATCAAACATATTGGGGTAGGTTCCACCACCTTCTCCAAAACCTTCACCAGTGCCAACGAGAGTGAGCTGGTCTTGAATTAGCTTCATAGCATGATTACCATCGAGCATGCGTGCCCAGAAGTTAACTTTCCATCCCATTGACCATCCGGTAGATACATCGCCCCTGTGTTTTAATGTTGTACGTGCTGCGTTAAACAGTTCAGGAGTAGAATATGGCGATATTTGATTGGAAGGATGCAATCCGTAAAGGTGGGATATATGACGGTGCTTATCATCGGGGCTGTCCAGATCTTT
>DHQK01000136.1:5037-6179 GCA_002411085.1 Marinilabilia sp. UBA5340
ATCCACTCCTGTAATTGTCCGTACTGTCCAATTTGCATAGGTGGTAAACGGTCAATAATTTTTTGAAAATCGTTGATGAGGCTTTCGTCCTCGTTGAGCAGGATGGCTGCTTTTTTTGTCTTTGCAAAAAGATCGAACAGAATTTGATTGTCCATAGTTGCTCCGGCTGTCACAGATGGGCGACCGGCGGGTGCATTTTCGGGTGAGTTAGAAGGGCAGACCACCAACCAGCCATTGGTGGGCTCTTCCACCAGAAAATCCTGATAAAAGCGACAAGCCGACTTCATTACGGGATAGACCGATCGGAGATATTCCAGGTCCCCACTGTAAAGGTATTTCTCCCAAAGATGTTGAGTAAGCCACGCGCCTCCCATGGGCCACATTCCCCAAAAGGCGCCGTCAATAACTCCTGAAATACGCCAGATATCTGTGTTGTGGTGAGTCACCCATCCGTCGCATCCGTACATGGTCTGAGCAGTTTGTGAGCCTGCTTCCGAGAGCTCTTTGACCATCTTTATCAATGGCTCGTGCAGTTCCGGAAGATTGGTTTTCTCAGCCGGCCAGTAATTCATTTCGGTATTGATGTTGATGGTGTATTTGCTGTCCCATGCAGGATTTGTACTGCCGTTCCAGATTCCCTGCAGGTTGGCAGGCTGCCCCCCCGGGCGTGAACTGGAAATCAGAAGATATCGACCAAACTGATAATAGAGCGATACAAGTGCCGGATCGTTGGTTTGCGAAAAGTTTTTGATTCTGACATCCGTAGGACGCTGACTGGCAGGTGTTGTTCCCAGATTTAGTGATGAACGGGTGAAATATTTGCGATAGTCGCTGATGTGGGCTTCTTTAATTTCTGAATAATCCCTTGATTCAGCCGCAGTAAGAAATTTTTTGCATTTTTCATTCTCATCAACTGTCAGGCTTTTGTAGTCTTCGAAATTGGTTGCAATGGATATCAGAATGACCACTTCATCTGCTTCTGTCACCGTAACTTTGTCAGCCTTGGTTTCTATTTCTCCACCTTCGTTGAGGATTCTGGCTTGTGAGTTGAATTTTACCTGTCCTTCCACTCCTTCATGAGAACCAGAGATTCCAGACATCTCCAGTATGTTATTTCCGGTTACCTTGGTGTTTGATGCCAA
>DHQK01000061.1 GCA_002411085.1 Marinilabilia sp. UBA5340
AGCTGTGAGATGACTGCCCGTGAGTAAGGATTGGAAATATTGCTCAGTAAGGCTACGGGAGTGGATTTGCTCCAACCTTCTTCCTGCAGTGCTTTCGATATCTCACACTGGTATTTGGCTCCCATGTAAAACACAAGGGTGTCTGCTTTTGGAAATGGTCGCTGAGTCATATCATGTCCCATCACGAAGGCGATGGAGGAGGAGATGTTTCTTTGCGTCAGCGGGATGCCAAACTGGGCTGATGCCGCAAAGGCACTGGTAATTCCCGGGATGACTTCCACATCAATGTGGTGGCTGTTCAGAAATTCGACTTCTTCACCTCCGCGTCCGAAAACAAAGGGATCTCCACCTTTTAACCGAACTACTTTTCTGCCAGTGAGCGCAGCTTTGAGCAATAATTCATTGATCTCCTCCTGTTTTTTGTAATGCTGACCACATCTTTTGCCAACAGGAATTTTCTCGGCAGAAAAGCGGTCAAGATAGGATACATCCAGCAATGCATCGTGAAAAATAAAGTCGGCTTCTTCCAGGTATTGATTGGCTTTAAGGGTTAAAAGTCCTGGATCTCCTGGACCGAAACCGGCAAGAATCACTTTCCCTTTGGGCTGGGGTATTGCCTGATGCAGCTTTGGAGAGTGAACATTTCTGTCATATTTTTCAGGGGAGGTATTTTTCAGGGAAATTTGTTCCCTCTTAATCTCAAGATGGTTTTTAATCAGATTACGTATTTTGACTGACCTGGCCGGGCTGTTTCCATTGGATCCCACGGCGACGGTGATATCTTCTTTTTTGTGAATGGCCGGCGATACAAAGTCTCCAGATTTGGGCCGGTCAGCCACGTTAACCAATATGTTCCGTTCTTCACAATCGCAACGGATGGCTTCATTGGTTCTTCTGTCGTTGGTGCAGGCATAAACCATGAAGGCACCTTGTAAATCTGCAGGCTCATATCTTTTTTTAGTGAGGTTGATGTTTTTTGTTGCCTGTAATTCAGGATTCAACTCTTCGCCGATGATTGTGATGGAGGCATTGAAGCGCTGAAGATTCTTGACTTTTTGAAGGGCCACATGTCCTGCGCCTATGATCAGGATCTTTCTCCCACTAATGTTGATTGAAATGGGAAGAAATTCAGCATGAGGATTATTGGTGTTTTCCATGGGTTACTTTTTTTAGGTTTGGGTAGGGAAATCCCTGGGGAGTTCCCTACCGGTAGATTGGTTAATTGAGGTTGTTTTCTAATGTTGGAAATCCTTACCCTGCTTAGTCTCTGTGACATATTTCTGACGGATCACGAAATCACCAAAGGATTCCTGCTTTAACCTGTTTTTGGAGAAATCCCCGATAATGGGCTCCAGCTCTGCAAGAATCTCAGCTTCGGTAAGTGTTTCTTTGTAAAGGGTGTTCAGACGGTTTCCTGTATTGCTGCCACCTAGGTAGAGGTTGTAATGGCCGGGAGACTTTCCGATGAGTCCGATCTCGGCCAGGTAAGGGCGCCCGCATCCATTGGGGCATCCGGTCATGCGTATCACAATTTCTTCTTTGAGCAGGTTGTACTTATTTAAAATGGCTTCAATTTTTGTAATCAGGTCGGGTAGGTATCGTTCGGCCTCGGCAAACGCCAGTCCGCAGGTGTTCAGTGCCACACAGGCAATAGAGTTTTGGCGTAATCCTGAAAGAGGGGTGGGCCATACTTTGTGTTTTTTCAGAATTTGGGCCACTTTCTCTTTTTCGGTGGTGTTGGCAATAATCAGGTTTTGATTACCGGTAAGAATAAATTGTGCATCATTCACTTCTTTGGCTACCTCCCGCAATGCTGTTTTTAGAGGCAGCTGCTCAGAGTCTTTTATTCTACCTCCTTCAACGAAAAGGTTCAGACTCCATTTGCCATCGGTGCCCTGCTTCCAGCCATACCGGTCACCATTGCGGGTAAATCTGTAAGGTTTCGCTTCTTCCAAAGGAGATCGCAGTGCTTTGTTGAGTTCTTTCCTGAACCAGTCGATTCCGTTGGTATCGATGGTGTATTTGAGTCTTGCCCGTTTTCGGTTTTCCCTGTTGCCATGGTCTTTCTGTATGAGGACAATCTTTTCGGCAACATCAATTACCTGATCCGGCTTGCAGAACCCTATTACATCCCCAAGTCTTGGGTAAGTTTCAGGTATTCCAAAGGTGGAACCCATTCCTCCGCCTGCCGTGATGTTGTAACCAATCAGCCTGCCTTTTTCTTCAATGGCAATGAAACCTAAATCCTGAGAGAATACATCCACATCATTGTATGGAGGGATGGCGATGCCAATTTTAAATTTTCGGGGCAGATACCGATCTCCGTAAATAGGTTCTGTCTCCGCTTTGCTGGAAGAGACCAGTTTTTTATCGAGCCATATTTCGTGATAAGCCCCTGTCTGCGGGGTCAGATGTCTGGATAAATCGCCGGCCAGTTTATATACCTGTGCATGGAGCGGAGATTCTGAAGGATTGGCGTGTGACATGACATTCCTGTTGACATCACCACATGCCGCAATGGTATCCAACAGGACTTCGTTGATTCCCTGGATGGTGGATTTCAGCTTTCTTTTTATGACTCCGTGGAGCTGAAAAGCCTGACGGGTTGTCAGTTTAATGGTGCCGTTGGCATGACTGTCGGCCAGTCGATCCATTTGAAGCCATTGGCTGGCTGTGGCAATGCCTCCCGGCAGACGTACCCGGATAAGAAAGGAGAAGGCCGGTTCCAGTTTCTGATGTTTTCGCTCTTTGGCGACATCCCGGTCGTGCTGCTGATAAATACCATGAAATTTGGAGATTTGTGTGTCAGCAGGGGCGATGGCTCCGGTTACCGGATCTTCCAGGCTTTCTTTGAGTGTGCCGCGAAGGTAATTGCTGTCGTATTTTATTTTTTCCACTTCCGAAAGTGTGGTCCAGTCAATTTGATTGCTCATGTCTTTGATGTTTTTAAGGTAAAAGTATTGCGGCTGATTAATACACATCAGCCTGAAACCTCCGTTCTTTCTTTAATTT
>DHQK01000129.1:0-30807 GCA_002411085.1 Marinilabilia sp. UBA5340
TAAAAAAATACGTCATTGGTAGTGCCTACCCCCAAAAAAAAGTTTGGGGAATAATGTGTTAATGACAGAATTGGCTCGTCCTGGAAAGGGATAAATTTTAATTACCCCGTGTCGATAACCCGGGGTAAGGCTGAATGATTGGAATCATGTCCCCGAATGGGGGCCAACAATTACAACCTTGACTTCCGATTGTTGAAAAATTCTGTCATTGGTAGCTTGCCGAAGAGTCTTTTTTTATTGAAAGACAGATGTTTCGATTACGCTCAACATGACACACCTTTGGAGTATGATACTTTTGAGACAGCTTCTTATTTAATTTGGATTTTTTTGATGCTCTGTTATTGATTTTTTGTGTCAATGAGTCAATTGTCAGCAGTTTGAGTGCCGGAAACTTTCCATCAACCTCTCTTTGCATTTATTCTTTTTTGGTCGGAGTTTGTATTGCAAAAGGAATAAACCTTGATTTTTATCTTCATTAATCTATCTTTGTAAGCCTGTTTTTTACAATCTGTTAATTAGGTTTTACCAATTAAAGGAAGTGTATGCCTGTAAACATCCCTGATTTATTACCTGCCAAAAGTCTGCTCGAAGCGGAGAATGTATTTGTAATGGGTGAAAGTCGTGCAGTAACGCAGGATATTCGGCCACTTAAGATTCTTGTGCTCAATCTGATGCCTCTGAAAATAAAAACAGAGACACATTTGCTTAGGGTCTTATCCAATAGTCCGCTGCAGGTAGAGATTGAGCTGTTGTTTACCTCCTCGCATACACCGAAGAATACGCCACAAGAACATTTGATCAGTTTCTATAAAACTTTTGAAGAGATCCGGGACAAACATTATGATGGCTTTATCATTACAGGGGCGCCGGTGGAGTTGCTCGATTTTGAGAAAGTTACTTATTGGAAAGAACTTTGCACTATTATGGAGTGGAGTAAGAGCAATGTGACTTCGACGCTCCATATTTGCTGGGGGGCACAAGCCGGACTCTATTATCATTATGGAATTCCCAAGTATGAGTTGAGATCTAAACTTTTTGGGGTATTTGAACATTTTGTTCATGATCCCGAGGAGCCTTTATTGCGAGGATTTGATGATGTTTTTTGGGCTCCACATTCCCGCTATACAGAAGTTCGCAAGTCGGATGTTGACAAAGTGGATGAGTTGATTCTTTTGTCCGATTCTGTCAAAACCGGGCCTTATATTGTCTTGTCCAAGGATCGGAGTCAGGTCTTTGTTACCGGACATCCAGAGTATGACAAATTCACGCTTGGGGAAGAATACCACAGGGATCAACAGAGAGGTTTGCAGACAAAAATTCCGGAAAATTATTTCAAAGATAATGACCCTTCAAAAGATGCTGTGGTGAGATGGCGAAGTCATGCTCATCAACTTTATTCCAACTGGCTCAATTACTATGTCTATCAATCTACCCCTTATGAATGGGGGCAGGATGTTTGACATGCAATTTGGTCTTAAGGAATCTGGTCTAAACTAATCCAGCTCAAAGAGTAATCTTCCAATATTGGCTCCATCGGCAAAAATATCAGCCGTGTACTCTCCCGGCATCAGTTCGCCCATATCCACATCGTAGTAAATGCAAATTTCCGATTCTTCACCCCCATATTCAATATTACGCATGGCGGTGTAATTGATCTCTGAATCTTCAAATTCAAAGAGATCGTCTCTGCTATGCATCAATAATTGGCCGTCGGGCCGCTCAATTCGGATATAAAATGGTTTTATTCCAACAGGTGCAGTAATATTTTTCAGAACGGTAAAGCAGATTTCAATTTTGTCGATACGACTGATGTTTCCTGTGCTGCGGCCTCGGGTGTTGAGTCCTGTGGCCCTTATTCCTGCAGTTTCGAGACGACTGGCAATTTCCACTTTCCCTTCCAGTTCTTCTTTTTTTCCTTCCAGCTCGCGGTAGGAAGTTTGAATACGCGAATACTGTTGTTGGTATTCTTTGTTTTCCTGTTTTAGCGCTTCGTTTATACGGTTAAGGCTGTCTATCTGGTGCACATAGCTTTTCAGCACTCCCCGCATTGTTGAGAGCTCTTTTCTCAATTCGCGCATTCTGGAAGCGTTGGTAGCCTTGATGGTTTTGATTTCTTCGATAAGGTGCTCAACCTTTTGACGTTCTTCCTCCAGCAGAGTGTTTAGGGTATCGCTGTTGGATTCCAGGGAGTCGTAACCCAGTGCAAGATCCTGATATTCCTCTGTCAGAATTTCTTTTTCAATGGTCATTTCCTCCACTACTTCCTTCATTTCTACACTTTGTGTAATGTAAAGAACAGCAACTACAGCGAGGAGTAAAGCTGATATCCCCAGTGCGATATAAAGAGGCTTTGGATTCTTGTTATTGTTGGTTTCCTGAGTTTGCATGGTTTTTGTTTATTGAATGCCGGGCAAATTTAAAAAGTTTCATCATTTTAGTCTAACTTTGTCTTGTTCTTTACCGAAAATAAACGTCTGATGGCTAAAAATATTTCAATTTTTATTGTTTTGGTATCATTGATAGTTGGTTTATCGAGGTGTGCAAATATTGGATTCCCAGAAGGGGGGCCTGTAGATGAAACCCCTCCGCGGCTTATCAATTCCACGCCTCCATTGAATGCTACCAATTTTGAAGGGGATGAAATTCGTCTTGAATTTAATGAACTGATTGTCTTGAAAGATGCATTTCAAAAAGTAGTGGTTTCCCCACCGGTCAATACTCCCCCCGTTATCCGGGGTATGGGAAACCGGGTAACCGTTGAATTTGAAGAGGAGTTACAACCTGCAACAACCTATACCATTGATTTTGCTGATGCAATTCAGGATAATAATGAGGGGAATATTCTGGAAGGTTTTTCTTTTTCTTTTTCTACCGGCGAAACTCAGGATTCACTTGAGGTTTCGGGTCAGGTGTTTGATGCTTTTACTCATGCACCCGTAGCCGGGGTGATGGTGATGGCTCATTCCAATCTTTCCGATACGGCTTTTACGCATGTTATTCCACCCAGAGTTGCCAAGACCAATGAGCTTGGCCAATTCACCATTCGCAATCTGGCTGAAGGGCAATATCGGATTTTTGCGCTGGAAGATGTGAACCGGGATTACAAATTTGATCAGCCTGGTGAGCGAATTGGCTGGCTGGATGAGTTAGTGGAACCTTCTTTTGAATACAGGGATCATGTAGATTCAGTTTTTACGGAAGTGGCTGATTCTTTGGTTTTGGATACCATCTTGTTTTCAAAAAAACTGGCCTATATTCCAGATAGCATTCAACTTTTTTTGTTTCAGGAAGATTATAAGGAGCAGTATCTGGAATCCCGGGATCGGAAAGAACGTAACCGTTTGGATTTCTTTTTCAACCGGCCTTTGGAGAAGACAGCACAAGTGAGCATTATTAATGCAGAACCGGAAAAAGAAGACTGGTTTGTGTATGAACAATCGCTGAATCATGATACTGTAATGGTGTGGCTGAGTGACAGCTCGCTTATTGAAAGGGACTCGCTTACGGTTGAACTTGTGTTTCCTGTGCGGGATTCTTTAAAGAATTTGGTCGATCAAAAAGATACCTTGAAGATGTTTCACCGCAAGATTGAAGAAAGACGACGCGGACGTAAAGATGATGAAGAAGAGAAAGAACCAATTGTAGATCCGCTGAGGGTTCGTGGTCCCGGGGGAAAGCTGGAAATTGGAAGCGTCCCGTTTTTTAATTTTCCTGCCCCGCTGGCTGAAGTTTACCTCGATTCTATTGAATTATCTATGTTGGTGGACTCGCTTTATCAGCCAGTTTCATTCGATCTGATACAGGACACATTGCGCATCCGTCAGTTTGCCTTGGCTCATGACTGGATTCCCGAAACTTCTTATCAATTTGTGGTTGACTCAGGTGCGTTCAGGGATATCTACGGACGGGTAAATAATCTAATTGAAGGGCAGATAACAGTGCAACCCGAAGATAGTTATGGTGTGCTTTATGTCGATTCCCGGGGGATGGGTGAAAATGCGTTGCTTCAGGTGTTGGATAACAAGGAGAATGTCTTGAGACAGGGACTTATTCCTGAAAACGGAAAGCTCGCGTTCCGATATATTAAACCCGGGAAATATTTCCTTCGCATTTTGATGGATCGAAACCAAAACGGCAAATGGGATACCGGAGATTTTTCAGAAGGGAAAAAAGCTGAGCAGGTTCTTTATTATCCCGATGTAATTGAGATTCGGGCCAACTGGGATCAGGTAGTTCCCTGGGGTATTCAGGAGTATGATGTTTATGATTTTGTGAATAGAAACAGAGTGAAAAAGGAGAAACGCAATTCAAACAGGAGGTAGGTTATGTCTGTATTATTGAATTTTGCCATGTTTCCAACTGACAAAGGGGGGAGCGTAAGTAAATATGTTTCAAAAGTTATTGGGTTTTTGAATAATTCAGGAGTCAATTATCGGTTAAATCCCATGGGAACTTCCATTGAAACTGAAACGATGGAAGAGGCATTGAAAGTCGTCAATGATGCCTACAATATACTGGAACCTTATGCCGATAGAATATATACTACAATCAATATTGACGCACGCAAAGGACCCTTGGGTCGAATGGATGCAAAAATTGATTCGGTGGAATCAAAAATCGGAAAGGTCATTAGATGATAAAAGATCTAAAGCTGATAATTAAATTCAGGAACAGGAATATCCTGTTTCTGCTGGTTCTTATCATTGGAAGTTTTATTCCTTCTTTGGTTCAGTCCCAATGCCAAAACGAAGAAAATAGTTTTGCTCCGGGAGAGGCGGTTACATATCATGCCTATTACAATTGGGGCTTCGTATGGATCAATGCCGGGGAGGTGACATTTTCAGTGAACGATTCCTGGTGGCAGGGTGAGGATGCTTTGCATTTTAGTGCCTATGGTTCAACCTATAAGGCTTATGATCTCTTATTTAAGGTTAGGGATAGTTTCGATGTGTGGGTGGATCCTATTTCTTTGCAACCACTTGAATTTCATAGAAGAACCAACGAAGGTTCTTATACTGCCCATCATCATTACCGTTTCGACGCCAACGAACGTAAAGTAATTGCTGCGATCAGCAAAAGAGGAAAAGCCTACCGCGATACTGTTTTTGACTGGCCGGATTGTTCCTTTGATCTGCTCTCAATGGTTTATCAGGCGCGAAATATAGATTTCTCACGTTATCAATCAGGAGATAAGATTCCTATAAATATGATTGTTGACGGGGAGATTCACAATTTGTATATTCGGTATCTGGGAAAAGAATCGATTAAAGATCGCAGCGGACGTGAATTTAATTGTCTGAAATTTTCTCCCTTGCTGGTTGAAGGAACTATATTTGAAGAAGGAGAGAAGATGTTTGTTTGGGTTACGGATGACAAAAACCGCATCCCCATCATGGTCGAAGCCAAAATTCTTGTGGGATCTGTGAAAGCTGTTTTTGTGGATGCCAGCGGATTAAAATACCCTATGGATGCAGAAATAGAGGAGGATTGAATTTTTAAGTGGCTGTCTGTCAGAGAATGATTCTGGGTTTAATGATTTTTCTTTCCGGATTGTGACAGTCAGCATACAAAAAACGAATGTCTGTTCGTTATTTTAAAAATATGAAGTGGTAGAATCCCAATTCAGAAGAGAATAATTTAGGGATTTGGATCAACGAGGGATTCAGCCGGGTTTCTTAATAGATTTATTATGGGCTTTAGGATGTTATAAAGAAGAACACCCGGTCGTTATGTTTCACTATCAAGGGCCATGAAGATAAAGTGAGATTACGAACCGGGTGCTTTTTTGTGTAATGTTCAGCAAAAAGCTGTTTTCATACTATGTTTCTGCTCATTCGGCGAACATGATCAGTTTTGTAATTACGATGGGTGAATTTTTCAGGCTTAAAAAATGATTTTTTTGTCATTCCTGTTTTTTCAGGAAAATTCAAAAAAGTCTCATAAAATTTTACCTGTTCGAAGTAATTGAGTTTAATCGCTGTCGGACTAAATAAATACCTCTTGACCCAAAAATTGGTTTTAGTGTTGATGTTGACTGTTTGCAGTCCCTTTATTTTGAAAAAATAGTCCAGTATTTCTTCATCGCTGAAACGATCACCAGTAAACCCTCTGAAAGTTTTCAATACCTCCACTTTTTGCAGGTGTCCTTTGGGGAACAACAGCGTTTCAAGTTGCTTTAACGCCTGCTTTTTTACCATCCCGGGAAAGTACCTGCGTACGATCACGAATGTTAAAGGAGCAATGATTCCCAATGCTATTGCAATAGGTAAAAAATACATAGGCGCTATCACTTGTTTGTCTGCTTCGTCTGGTTTTGAATTGTTACGTCAATCGTTCGGAAAAGTTTCCGGTTTTTGAATTTTTTGACAATAATGTTGTGAATGGTTTCGGTATGGTGACGAATGTGTTTAAATTTGGGACGAGTGCTCTTAGTTTGGTTTGGTTATGTTTTTTTTCCAGTAAATTTCATTGAAGACGCCTGAATTTAGAAGATCGTTGAACAATGTTACAGATACCAGGTTATACCTTTTTTTATAGTTCCTGGTGTTTAAACTGGTGGCTCGCAAAAGAATTTCTTCAATACAGAACGATAGTAAAGGGGAAAATGTGGGGGTGTTAAGATACTTACTTTGGATGTCAGGTTCTCCCAATTGGTCTTGCTTATCTTGTTCTGGGTAATGCAAAGGTGTGTCTTCTGATTGTGGTAACTGGCGAGGTATTCCTGTTCCGTTTGTCCCGGAGTGGGAACCATCAATATTTTTCGGTTCAGGTAATACATGTCCATGATGGAGGAATATCCGGATCTTGATATGATAAGCTGGTGCGTATGTATTAGTTTTGCCATTTCCTCTGTGGGCTGATGATTTAGCAGGTTGATGGATTCATTTTTTTTTGTTGGATCGTCATGGAATCGAGTTTTTCCTCTGATCAGTGTTTTTTTTCCATTAAAACGGATCAGGGCCTCTTTCAGAATTTTTTCGAATATACTCCTTTGTGGTTCAGGTCCGGATATGATGGACAGGATAGAGGGCTGGCCATTTTTGTGACTCTTTGCCGCTAATCCGTCAAATCTGGAAAGCGGCCCAATTAAAATAGCATTGGATGGAATTGGGTATTTGTGGACCAATTCACCTGCCAGCGATTCAGGGTAATGAAAGTCTGGAATCCAGCACTGATTAAATTTCTTAACTAATTGTTTTACCATTAAATGAAGGGGATATTCGCACCATTTTAGTCCTTTGGGAAGCTTTATGCATAATTGGTGGGTGATAATGATGGAAAAAACATGCGGAAGCCTGGCCCCGTAGCGATTATCTGAAATGATGAGGTCAGGCTGATAGCTGGTCACTAATTTTTGTGTAATCTTTTTTTCTTTCTTTAGCCATGACACTAAGTTCGGAAGCTGAAAAATCATGCGAGAGAAAGAAAACCCTTTTGGAGAATACCGAATTTGAGGCCCTTCAAAAAGGACTGTTTCAATATTTGGAGCTTCAGATCTTAGCCACTGACAAAGAGAATCTGATGCCGCCACGATGACCCGGTGTCCATTGCCGTGAAATTCCCTGATAAGCGGCAGGTCGCGTGCAATATGTCCCAGTCCCCAGTCCAGGGGGCAGAAAAGAACTGTTTTTTTGCGGGGTGTTGGCATTTCTTTTTAATGTCTGGAAACTTCAATCTTCAAGCGAAGATATAAATTTTAAATGGTTCAATTTAGGAGTTCTTTCTGTCAACAAAATTTCTACCTGCAGGAGCCTTTATTTAGAAAACACTGTCCGGATGTTTTTGCTATCTTTGAGCAGTTACAGGTATAATTTTAGGAGTTAGAATTGATATGCTTTTTAAAGACGTCATCGGACAGCAGCCCATCAAGAAACATTTGATATCCATGGTGCAGGAGCAGAGAATGAGCCATGCACAAATTTTTACCGGGCCCTCGGGTGCCGGCCTGATTCCTATGGCGCTGGCTTTTGCTCAATATGTCAATTGTGAAAATCCGGGCCCTGATGACTCTTGTGGTGTATGTCCCTCTTGCCGGAAAATGGGGAAGCTGATTCATCCGGACTTCCATTTTGTTTTTCCAATAGTGAAGCGGGGAAGTGAAAAAAGTCCTGTATGCTCTGATTGGCTCAATGAATGGAGGGAGTTTGTGCAAAAAAGTCCCTATTTTACCATTCACGAATGGTTTTCATTCCTAAATGCAGAGAAGAGCCAGGGGATGATATATACCCAGGAGGGTAATGAAATAATAAAGAAGCTGAGTCTGAAGTGTTTTGAAGGAAAATATAAAATTATGATAGTGTGGCAGCCTGAAAAAATGCATAACTATGCTGCCAATAAGCTTCTGAAAATTTTGGAAGAACCCCCGGCACGAACCCTTTTTATTTTAATTTCTGATTATCCGGCTGGGGTATTACCAACTATTTTGTCACGGGCTCAACAACTCAAGATTCCGCGCATTGATGATGCCTCAATGAGAAAGGGACTTGTGGAGAAGTTTGATATTCCTGAAGCTGAAGCAGTCTCCGTGGCCCGTATTTCAGGAGGGGATTTTATCAAAGCCCGTGAAATTGTAGAGCGGAGCGATGAAAAGCAGTTTTTTCATGAGATGTTTGTGAATTTTATGCGGTTCTCTTACAAAGGTCAGTTGCAGGAAATCGCCAAATGGGTTGATGCTTTAGCCGCTTTGCCCAGGGAGCGATTGAAGAATTTGTTGATCTATTGCATTGGTATCATGCGTGAAAGCTATATAGCAAACTATAATATAGCGGAATTGGTATATGCCACCCCCGCAGAGCGTAATTTTGTCGATAACTTCAAGGCTTTCGTGAACGATCGGAATGTGGAGAGTATGGTGGAAGAATTTTCGCTGGCCCTCTCGCATATTGAACAGAACGGTAACGCGAGACTTGTGCTTTTCGACATGGCAATCAAGGTGAGTAGTTGGTTCAGAATATCCAATAACCTCGTCTGACTTGCCCCCAGGCGGAAACTGCGATGGAGTGCGGTTTCCAAATTATTTTATATATCTGAGAACAATTTAGCTTTTGTGCCTGCTCAAAGGAGCGGCTTTGGATTTGGCTCTTTGACTTCTTTGTCAGGGATAATTTCTGATGCCAATAAATAGTTGCTTTATTGTTCTCGCCAAAATCAGGAATGTTATGGATACAGAAACAATTCCACAAGAAAGCAAGTGCAGTTCTTGCAGTAGCCGATGTGGCAAACTGGAAGTTTTCGACTGGCTTTCCGATCTTCCCCAGCCCGGTAATGTTACCGATATTGTGGAAGTACAGTTCAAAAATACGCGAAAAGGTTTTTTTCGGAATAGCAATCAGCTTAAGCTGAAAAAAGGAGATGTAGTTGCCGTGGAAGCATCTCCGGGGCACGATATCGGAGAGGTGACCCTTACTGGAGAATTGGTTCTTCTGCAAATGAAGAAGAATAATTTGAATCCTGCCACTTATGAATTTAAGCGGGTATATCGCAAAGCCAAACCCGTAGATATTGATAAGTGGGAGGAGGCTAAAGGGCTGGAACATGAAACCATGCTTGAGTCGAGGCGAATTGCTGAAAGGCTGAGGCTGAATATGAAAATCGGTGATGTTGAATATCAGGGAGACCGGACCAAGGCTATTTTTTATTATATTGCAGATGAGCGGGTTGACTTTCGTGAGTTGATTAAGGTGTTGGCCGACCGGTTTAAAGTGCGCATTGAGATGCGCCAGATTGGAGCTCGTCAGGAAGCCGGTCGTATCGGAGGTATTGGCCCTTGTGGCCGTGAGTTGTGTTGCTCCACATGGATCACTAACTTTGTATCAGTGACAACGAATGCCGCTCGTTATCAGGAGATTTCTTTGAATCCACAAAAACTTGCGGGACAGTGTGGTAAATTGAAATGTTGCCTCAATTACGAGCTGGATGCTTACATCGATGCTCAAAAAGATTTTCCTTCCACCGATATTCCCCTGCATACGGAAGGCGAGACCTATTATCATTTCAAAACGGATATTTTTAAGCGTTTGATGTGGTTCTCTTCCGGACGGGACAGTACTGGAAACGTCGTGATGCTTACTGTCGATAAAGTTAAAGAAATCATTGAACTGAATAAGCGGGGGGGCAAGGTTGCCAAACTTTCTAGCGAAGTGTCTGCTGCAGTGGTGAAGGAGATTGATTATACCAATGTGGTTGGGGAAGACAGCATTACCCGCTTTGACGAAAAAAACAAGAAAACCAATAAACGGCGGAAAAACAAGCGCCGGAAGAATCCAAACAAATCCGGAAATGGGAACAATCAAAACCGCAAACGAAGAAATGACCGACCATCTAATTCGTCGGGTAATAAAAAGCAGTAGACTATGGGGCCTTCTTTTCCTGATAAGTTTTACGGCTTGTAATCGCGGACTCGTTTTTGAAGATAAACATGAACTGGCGGATCATCGTTGGCACAAGGATTCTTTGGCGGTTTTTGCCCCTGAGATTGAGGATACTTCGAAAGTGGTCAATATCGGCTTTACCCTGCAGCACAACAATAATTATCCTTATAGTAATATGTGGTTGTTTGTTGATGTTAAAGGGCCGGAAGGGCAGTTGCAGACTGATACCATGGAGTTTTTCCTGGCAGAACCTGACGGGCGTTGGCTGGGACAGGGAAATGATGATTCTCGTTCAGTCAACTGGCTCTATAAACCCGGGGTGAAATTGCGAAATCCAGGATCCTACGAGTTTTCTGTTCGCCAGGGAATGCGCAGGGATGTCCTGGAGGGAGTGCATTCACTCTCTCTATGGATTGAAGAAGCCGAACAGAAGGAAGGTCTAAAATAGTAACGGGACAAAGAAATGTCAGAACAATATTATAGAGGACAGTGGGAAAGAATAAATTAAAGAAATTTGCTGAAATGGCCTCCTACCCGCATGTGGTTGAGGCCCCCTTTAATAAGGTGTTTAATCAGAACCATACGTTGAGTGGTCGCTGGAATAAGGATTTTTTCAAGAATGAAAATCCCATAGTGCTTGAGCTGGGATGCGGTAAAGGGGAGTATACGGTGGGGTTGGCACGTCTTTTCCCACAGAAGAATTTTATCGGTGTCGACATTAAAGGAAACAGGATGCATCGGGGGGCTACCGATGCGATGAATGAAGGGCTTCGTAATGTCGGATTTCTCAGAACCCGAATAGAAGCAATCCATGCCTTTTTTGGCCCCTCCGAAGTAGATGAGATTTGGTTAACATTTCCCGATCCTCAAATAAAGAAGTATCGTAAAAGATTGACAAGTACCCGTTTTCTGGAGGCTTATGCCCGGTTTTTGAAGCCGGGAGGAATTATTCATCTCAAGACGGATAGTGCTTTCATGTACACCTACACACGTGAACTTCTCAAAGAAAACCAAATTGATCCACTGGTGGATGAAGATGATTTATATGCTGGTAACTATCAGGATGAGATTCTAAGTATTCAGACCTATTACGAAAGAAAGTGGCTGGATCATGGAATCTCTATTAAATATCTGAAGTTTAGATTGTCTGGTGTTTTCGGGTTGAAAGAGCCGGAAGTGGAGATTGAACCTGACAGTTACAGAAGCGCCGGCAGGGGAGTGAAAGCCAGACGAACCGGAAATAGTAAATGAGATGAATCGGGATGATGGTTTTTTCTTCAGGGTTTACGAAGCAGTAAAGCAGATTCCGCCGGGCCGGGTTTCTACGTATGGTGCTGTGGCTGCTGCCATTGGTTCGCCCGGAGCGTCCCGCATGGTTGGATGGGCTATGAATAAGGCTTTCTCCTATCCGGGTTTTGTCCCCGCCCACAGAGTGGTGAACCGGAACGGGCAACTTACCGGAAAACATGCCTTCCCTAATGCTGATACCATGCAGGAACTTCTGGAAAGTGAAGGTGTTCAGGTTTCAAATGATCAGGTCGTTGATTTTCATGAATTTTTTTGGGACGGTTTTAGAATTTCCGGAATTTTGTAAAAACGAGGATTAAAATAAACATTTGTTCGCTTTCCGAAAAAAATTTACCTTTGTCGTTATATTTAAAAAGTTTAAATAAAATTAGATATGAGTTTTTATCCACAGCTTATAACTGATGCTTTAAAGCATGTGATTCATCCCGCTAAAGAGAAGGATATTGTTTCTTTAGGTATGGTTGAGGACGATATTCGAATTGATGGGAAACGCATAAGCTTTAGTCTGAAATTTGACAGGGCTAACGATCCGTTCGTAGCTGCACTTAAACGGGCATCAGTGCAGGCAATCAAAAAATATGTAGGAGAAGACGCTGAAATTGAGGGTAATATTTTTGTGAAAGTGAACCCCAAAGCTCCGAAACCTGAGGAAAAGCTTTTGCCCGAAGTCAAAAATATTATAGCCGTTGCTTCAGGGAAAGGCGGTGTTGGGAAATCTACCGTTGCCAGTAACCTGGCAGTGGCATTGGCCAATATGGGGTATAAAGTGGGGTTGCTCGATGCCGATGTTTACGGGCCCTCGGTTCCCAAAATGTTCCAAACCGAAGGTGCTCGCCCAGTATTGCGCAAGATTGACGGAAAGGATAGAATTGTGCCCGTGGAAAAGTATGGTGTTAAAAATCTGAGCATTGGCTATTTTGTTGATGCCAATGATGCCCTGGTTTGGAGGGGTGCCATGGCCACGGGAGCTATCAAACAGTTGGTGGGGGATGGAGACTGGGGCGAACTGGATTTTCTTCTTTTGGATTTGCCCCCGGGTACCAGCGATATTCACCTTACAGTGGTTCAAACCATTTCACTAACAGGGGCTGTGGTGGTAAGTACACCTCAGGACGTTGCACTCGCTGATGCCCGTAAAGGAATAAGTATGTTTACGGGAGAAAAAATCAATGTTCCGGTTTTGGGGTTGGTTGAAAATATGGCTTGGTTTACACCTGCTGAGTTGCCTGACAATAAGTATTATATTTTTGGAGAAGGCGGATGTAAGCGTTTGGCTGAAGAATTGAAGGTGGATTTATTGGGACAAATCCCCATTGTTCAGAGCATTCGTGAAGGAGGTGATAGAGGAGAGCCTTCAGCACTGAATCCGGACTCTGTTACTGGTAGGGCTTTTGCCGATCTTGGTGAGGCGGTTGTTAAAGCTGTGGAGAAACGTAATCAAAACCTTCCGCCTACCAAAGTTGTTGAAATAACAAGAAAATAGAGATGGCTATGGATATTGATAAGGAAAAACTGACACAACGTGTTTTGGATGCATTGGATACCATTCGGCCCTACTTGCAATCCGATGGTGGAGATATTACTTTCCTGGATATTACAGATGATATGCAGGTGAAGGTGAAGCTTACAGGGGCATGTGAAGGATGCCCTATGAGCCTGCAGACGCTCAAGGGAGGAGTGGAAATGGTTGTTAAGCAGAAGGTTCCTGAGATTCTGGAGGTGGTTGCGGTATAGCCTTATAGGTTGAGTTTAGATCCATTCCCACCAGGAATTACTGGTGATTTGACTTTTTCTTGAGTAAATTGTAAATGGTGGATTTACCGATGTCGAGGCGTTGGGCGACCTCCATAACATTGTTGTACTTTTTCATAAAATAAAGAATAATCCGTTCGTTGTATTCCTTAAGCGTTAGTTCTTCATGAAAAAGCTCAGGTGTGGGTTCCGAATGATTAAAAACAATGTGTCTTTCCTGCAATGTTCGGTCATTGGTCAGTACCGCACCCAGTTCAATAATAGCTTTTAATTCGCGGATGTTTCCAGGATAGTCATGAGATAACAATTTTTTCTTTGCCCCTGATGATAATATCATTGGGGGCAAATTGTTTTTCAGACAGAACGACTGAAGAAAGAAGTCGGCCAGTATGACAATATCCTTGCCTCTTTCTCTCAGGGGGGGCATGCTGATGGGTAACCCTACCAGATGGTAGTAGAGATCCTCTCGGAACTTCTTCTCTTTTACAGCCTGAAGCAGATCGCAGGAGGTGGTGGTAATAATTCTGCAATTAATCAATTGCTCTTCGCTGCTGCCAATTCGCCTGATCTTTCGCTCCTGAAAAACATTCAGAAGAGCTATTTGCATATCGGCATCGAAGTCGGTTACTTCATCCAGCAAGAGGGTTCCTTCGCCTGCTTCTTCAAACTTTCCTTTGGTGGTCATCAGCGCATCGGCAAATGCACCCTTTTCTATGCCGAACAGGGTTGCTTTCAATTGTTGTCCGGTAAGTGCAGAAGCACTGACTTTGATGAAGGGCTGGTTTTTTCTGGCGGAGTTGTAGTGGATGGTTTTGGCAACCAGATCTTTTCCGGTTCCTGTTTCTCCCGTGATGGAGACATTGATGTTCGGAACCCTGGTCGCTTTTTCAATAAGAGTGAATGAGCTTTTTAATGCCGAACTGTTGCCCAGAAGGGTGTCATGAAACTGGTACTTATCAGAAATTTCGCTTTTAAGTCTGTCCAGTTGTTTACGGAGATCCAGGTTGGATCGTACTTTTTTTACAGCATGTTTCAGACGTTCTTTTATGTTTTCATCCTTGGTGATATAATCATAAGCCCCTTCTTTTAGAAGTTGCACAGCCAGACTGATATCATCTTGTCCTGAAATGATGATTATTTCAATATCCTGATCGAAAGCTTTGATTTTTTTCATCAGTTCCATTCCCGAAATGTCAGGAAGTCCCAGATCCAGGGTTACCAGAGTAGTGTTGGGAGAAAGTTGTCTGAGGAAGCTCTCACCATCGGGGTGTACTTCTGTATCGCAATGATCACATTCTTTCAGAATATAATCTATCATTCTGCTGAAAACCGGATCGTCTTCAATGATGTCAACTTTCATTTTCTCCTTTGCGTTTTATTTGTATGCATGAAACGGAAAAACCCTGCCAAAAGGAAGGTCAAAATATTAGGGAAATAAGGGCGGAACCTTCAAGAATCTTTCAACCGGATGATTATCTTTGCTGATAGTTCGAATCTGTTTCTCAGGCTAAAAGTATTTTTTCTTGCTCAATTTGGGAAATATTTTTGCCACACGGCAGTTTATAATGTATTATCAGTCTGGTTTTGTACATGAAGAAACACTCAATTATATTTTTTCTGGTTTTATTATTTTCATTGGGATGTTCTACCCAAAAAAATACCTGGTTGTCGCGCAGCTATCATAATCTCACCGCCCGGTACAATGTGTTGTTCAACGGGCAGCAAAGTTTTGATCGTGGTCAGGAAAAAATGCGGGAGTCAGTAAAGAATGATTATACCAGGGTGCTGCCTTTTTTCGCTTTCTCTCAAACATCGGGGGGACAGGTGTCCTCTTCCGAAATGAACCGTGCTATACGAAAGGCCAATAAACTTATTAAGGAACACTCCATTACTGTAAAGCCCCGGCGATCTCCACGTGGAGCAAATCCTGAATACCGGGAGTTTTATGAACAGAGGGAGTTTAATCGTTGGGTCGACGAAGCTTATATGCTGATTGGGAAAGCGCATGTCTATTCGCGTGATTATTATGAGGGATTGGCTGCCTTTAATATGGTCATACAGCATTTTCCCGAAAAATCAGTCAGGTTTGAAGCTATGCTCTGGATTGCCCGTGCCTATATTGAAATGGGGGATCTGCAAAACGCGCGGTTGAGTTTGGATAGATACAGTACTGAGGTGTCCGATGAAAAACAATTTTATCCGGAGGCCATGTCTACTTTTGCCTGGTACTGGCTTGTTCGTGAGGATTATGAGAAAGCCCTTGAGTATTGCCAGGAAGCTGCTTACAGTGCCAATAACCGTTGGCAAAAAGTTCGTTGGCATTTTATTCTTGGGCAGGTTGCCGAAGAGCTGGGGCATTTCGATTTGGCGCATAGTGCATTTCAAAAAGTGGAATCCATGAATCCTGATTATGAAATGGTGATTCATGCCCGTGTGAAAAATGCGTTGCTGGTTGGTGAAGAAGAAGATCCGGAAAAAGCACGACAGCTGCTTGAGAAATATGCAGGAGAGTATAAAAATCTTGAATATCGGGATCAGATTTATTTTGCGCTTGCTCAAACCCGTTTTTGGGAAGGAGATACTTTGAATGCGTTGCTCAATCTTCAGCTGGCAGCCGGATATGGTGGTGGAAACCGGGCGCTTGCCGGAAATATTTATCTTCGCATGGCAGGGCTTTATTTTCATTCAGGAGATTATGTGGCATCCGAAGCTTATTATGATTCTACTCTTGCAGCACTGCCCGCAGATTATCCGGACATATCAACCATTGAACAGCAGCATCGTAAGTTAAAACCTCTGGCTGAGAACCTGAGTGTCATACATTATGAGGATAGTGTTCAGCGTATCGCTGCGATGTCCGAAGAGGAAAGGGAGGCTTTTGTCGAAAATCTGCTTGCCGCTATGCAGGAAAAAGAGGAGGAAGCCAGCTTTGGGGGACAAATGGATGATGCATTTTTTTACCGTAATTTTGCTAATCGCGGAAACCGAGGAACAGATGAGTCGGGGAAGTGGTATTTCTATAATCAGATGATGGTTAGCCTGGGACAAATGGAATTTGAGAAGCGTTGGGGGCGGAGAGAACTGGAGGATAACTGGCGAAGAAATAACAAGCAATCGCAGATGACGCAGCAAGACCCTGTTGCTAATGATGGGATGATGCCGGCTGATCCTTTTAGTAAGGAGCCGCCTGGGCCAGCTAATCAGCCATCAGAGGCTGAACCTTCGGGAACAGCGGATAAAGCCTCATTGATGTCTGGTTTGCCCCTTACATCAGAAGCATTGGAGGCTTCTCATCTAAAGGTTCAGAAGGCATTGTTCAATGCAGGTCATTTGTTTGCCCAAAACTTTGGTAAGCACCGCGAAGCTATTCAGAAATTTGAAGAACTTATCCGCGAATATCCTCAATCCGGCTTTAGGGAACAGGCTTTAATGGGTATTTATTTGTCGTGTAGTGAAATACCAGATCAGAACTGTGTGAGCCACTATGGACAAGTGATCAAAGACGATTATCCTCAAAGTCGTTTTGCTGCTTTTATTGAAGATCCCGCTTATTTTGAGAAGAGAGAAGCTTTTGAAAATACAATGGACAGTTTGTATCGTGAGGCATATAGTGATTTCAAAAATGGATTATGGAATGGTGTGCTGCAAAAAACTACCGTTATATTGGAGGCTGAGCCTGACAAAATAATGCCTCAAACCATGTTGATTAATGCCATCGGTTATAGTCAGACGGGGAATGATGTTGCTTTCCGTAAAGGACTCGTCTCACTGACTGAATCCTTCCCCCGTTCCTCTCAGGCAGAAGTGGCACGTCATTGGCTTGCCATGCTCGAAGCTGGACGTGAGCCTCAAAGAAGTCTTTTGGTTGATTTTGAGTCTGTTGAGGGAGTGGGTTTTCACGATAATGAGAATCGGCCATCCGGTGATGATGGCGCGAAATTTGTCTTTCAACCAGACTCCGTGCATCATTTGCTGATTGTTCTCGAACCGGCAGCAGATATCAATCAGATTCTGTTTTATCTGGCCAATTTTAATTTCGACAGGTACACTGTAGGTCGTTTGCAGTTGGAAAGTGGACGCCTGGCTGGTGACCGTCTCACGTTACAGACAGGACCTTTCGAAAACAGCAAAATCGGATTGGATTATTTCTTTGCCCTGGTTGATAACCCTTCGGTTTTTGCAGTTGGGAACCCGGGTAATCCACTATTGTTGCTAATATCTGAAGACAACTACAAGCAGATGAAATCTGCATCTGATTTGGAGGATTACCGGCAGTTTTTCCTGGAAAATTATTTACCTGGAAGTGACCCGTCGGCCATTATTATTAATGGCAGCGAAATTCCTGAAGAGCCTTATGTTAGTAACTGAAGAGGGGGCAAGAGCGATGAAAGACAGGTGGAAGTATTGTGAAATGTTGGAGAATTGTTGAATTATGGAAGATGTTAAAAAAATCAGAATACTCTGGGTCGATGACGAGATAGAGCATTTAAAAGCGCATATTCTTTTTTTGCAGGAAAAGGGCTTTACTGTTGAAACCGCATCCAATGGCAATGATGCATTGGAAGTATTGGAGACGCATCAGTTCGATCTGGTTTTTCTGGATGAGAATATGCCTGGTTTGAGCGGGCTGGAAACACTCTCGAGGATGAAGGAATTGCGTCCCACCCTGCCTGTCATTATGATTACCAAGAGTGAGGAAGAGGATATTATGGATCAGGCCATTGGAAGTAAAATTTCCGATTACCTGATAAAGCCTGTCAAACCCAATCAGATATTGTCTTCCATTAAGCGGCATGTTGACAGGGAAAGACTTGTTTCTCAGAAAGCCACAAGTGATTATCAGGCTGAGTTTTCCAGCCTTGGATTTCGGATGAGTGATAATCTGGATATGAATGAGTGGCAGGAAGTGTATAAAAAGTTGGTTTATTGGGAGCTTGAGTTGGAAAGTACTGACAGTCCAATGGATGAGGTACTGAAAATGCAGAAGGGAGAGGCCAACCAGCTTTTTGCGCGTACCGTGAAAGATAATTATGAGCAATGGTTGACGGAAGACTCAGGCCCGCTCATGTCTCACCGGGTTTTTAAGCATCGGATTCTTCCGCACCTGGATAAAGGCGAAAAAGTGATTTGGGTAGTCATAGATAATTTTCGCCTTGATCAGTGGGAAACCATTCGGCACGAAATCCGCTCCTTGTTTGATGTAGTGTCGGATGGAACGTATTGCAGCATCTTGCCTACGGCAACTCAATATGCGAGAAATGCGCTTTTTTCCGGACTTCTGCCTACACAAATCCAGGAACTTTACCCGCAATTCTGGACCGATGAAGATGAAGAAGGAGGACGAAATCAATTTGAGGAAGAATTACTTGGTACTTTTTTTAAGCGCATGCGAAGGGATTTTTCCTTCAACTATCATAAAATAAGTGATAATGAAACCGGCCGTAAACTCACCGAAAATTACAGCCAACTTTTGAACAATGATCTGTCTGTTCTGGTATATAATTTTGTGGACATGCTTTCACATGCACGTACCGAAATCAAGATGATTCGGGAACTTGCATCCGACGAGTCCGCCTATCGTTCCCTTACACGTTCCTGGTTTGTTCATTCTCCGTTGTTCGAACTTCTCAAAAAACTTTCGTCATCAAAAGTCAGGGTAGTGATTACCTCTGATCATGGATCCATCAGGGTGCAGCACCCGGTGAAAGTAGTGGGCGACAGAAATACCAATACCAATTTAAGGTTTAAGCAGGGAAAAAATCTGGCCTATAAAGCCAAAGAAGTTTTTGAAGTAAAATCTCCCGAATCAGTTTTTTTGCCGCGAGTGAATGTTTCAACATCGTATATTTTTGCACGCGGTGACGACTTCTTTGCATACCCCAATAATTACAATTATTATGTCAATTTCTACAAAGACACCTTCCAACATGGTGGTGTTTCACTGGAAGAAATGATGGTGCCTCTCATTGAATTGCTCCCTGCGTGACGGTTCAATGATTTAAAAAACAATATTATTTGACAGCAGGTGTCGATCTTTGTTGTATTTTTGTTGATAGACCAAGTATTGACGACCTATGGATCAAACATTTACTATTCCGTCAGAAAAGGAAATAGCGCAAACGGCACTTAACTTTCTACCTTTGTTGAAAGCGCACAAAGTTGTTGCTTTTTATGGCAGTATGGGTGTAGGTAAAACAACCTTTATTAAGAGTCTTTGCCGG
Organism: Marinilabilia sp. UBA5340; assembly: GCA_002411085.1. Lineage (GTDB taxonomy): Bacteria > Bacteroidota > Bacteroidia > Bacteroidales > Marinilabiliaceae > Marinilabilia. Next base: position 19,652 of record DHQK01000129.1, read on the forward strand.
GCATTGGGTGTCAAAGAAACAGTTACCAGTCCCAGTTTTTCCCTTGTCAATGAGTATGAAGGGGCTAATGGTGAAACGATATTTCATTTCGACTTTTACCGCCTGAAGAATGTAACAGAGGTCTTCGATATGGGGTATGAAGATTATTTTTTTAGTAACAACTATTGTCTTATCGAGTGGCCCGAAAAGGTAGCTGATGTTTTACCCGATGAACGGTTAGATGTCTTTATTTTTGAGAATGAGGATGGATCCAGAATATTGAAGGTCTCCTGACTTTTTGTATCTTAAATGCGACTAAACAACTAATGCTATGGCGGAGTTAGAAAAGAACGCTTCCTATTATTATGCTTTGAATCAGGCAGGCCTGGCACCTAAGGAGGAATTAATGGAGATCGGGCGTAAGCAGAAATCAATGTCGTTTGGTATTCCTGCTGAGAGAGAACCCGGGGAAAACCGGGTGCCCCTTACGCCACAGGGTGTTGAGTTGCTCACAGCCAATGGTCATGAGATAGTGCTTGAAAGCGGTGCCGGAAATGCCGCCAATTATTATGATCATGATTTTTCCGAAGCCGGAGCTAAGATTGTAACCAACCATGAGGATCCTTTTCGATGCGATGTAGTACTCAAAGTGGCTCCTCCCGACGAAGAAGAAAGACAGCTTCTGACCCCCAATCAATTATTAATATCCTTGCTTTATCTAGCCAATCAGAACCGTGAGGTGATGCAACAGCTCATGCATAAAAAAATCAATGCACTTGCTTATGAATTACTGAAAGATGATTCCGGTTGTTATCCTGTTGTTCGCAGTATGAGCGAGATAGAAGGGTATACTGCCATTATGATAGCTTCGGAGTATCTTAGCAATAGTAAAGAAGGGAAGGGCGTACTGCTTGGTGGAATTACCGGAATATCTCCTGCTGAGGTTGTGGTGATTGGCGCCGGAACAGCCGGGGAATTTGCTGTACGTGCTGCTTTGGGGCTCGGATGTCAGGTTAAAGTTTTTGATAATTCGTATCGAAACCTCAGAGAGCTTGAACGAAATGTGGGGCAGCGCTTATTTACTTCCGTCCTGCATCCTCAGGTGTTGAGTAAAGCCCTGCGATCAGCAGATGCTGTCATCGGGAGTATTCGCTACTTCGATCCTCAAAGTGGCTTTCTTATTTCTGATGAACAAGTTGCCGGGATGAAACCAGGAAGTATTATCGTTGACTTGAATATGGGAAATGGTGGTTGCCTGGAGGCTGTTCATGGCCATCAAAATGATGGACCTGTAACCATTCACCATGGTGTTATTCATTACAGGGTTCATAATATTGCATCACGTGTAGCGCGCACTTCTTCCATCGCGCTCAGTAATATTTTTGCACCTGTTCTTTTGCGACTCGCCATGGCAGGGGGTGTTAATCAATTGATTAAACAGGATGTAGGGGTGAGTCACGGGTTGTATCTTTACAAAGGTATTTTAACCAACTATAAAGTAGGCGAGAGATTGAACCTGCCTTCCAAGGATATTGGTCTTCTGATGGCTGCCTTTTGAGCTGGAGAAACTTCTATATTTGTTGTCTGTGAATTTGTAAGAAAAGTCTCATTTGGTAAAAGTGATGGTATCATCTAAAATGAGCCATCATTTATTATTGCCGTGGCCGATTCAATGATTTGCCGGGGGTGTTTCTTTGTGGAGATTTTTTTAACTTTTTCGTTGGTGCTGAGTAAGGGCAGAGAAAACTTGAATGTAGCTCCTTGTGCCTGTGGGCTATTGTTTTTGCACCAGATTTGTCCGTTCATGGCGTTGACATAACGTTTGGCTATGGCAAGTCCAAGTCCGGTTCCGCCAAATTGGCGACTCAGGCGCAAATCACCCTGTCTGAAGAGGTCGAAAATTTCTTTTTCTTTGCCATCCGGAACCCCAATTCCGGTATCTTGAACATAGAACAGGATTTGTTTTTCTTTTAATTCGTATCCGAAGGAAATTGTTCCTGAAGCAGTGAATTTTACAGCATTGTCCAGAAGGTGGTTCATTACTTTATAAGTGGCTTCTTTGTCAAGAATAACTATATCACTTTCATTCGTCTTATTTCTTTCAAGGATCAGTGAGAGGGGTTTTCCGGAAAGGTCTATTTCACTTTGGAAGTTGTTGTTTAATTGTTCCATCATCTGGTCAACAGAAAAAGCCTGTTGCTCTTTACCAATGTTTTTGGCCTGAAATCTGGAAATGTCTATCAGCGAATCCATGATGTGCAGCAGTCGCGTTCCGTTTTGTTGAATGATATCAATATAATTTCGACGCTGATCAGCACTCATATTCTCCGCGCTCAACAACTCGGTGAATCCCATTATTACATTCATGGGAGTTCGGATTTCATGACTGAGGTTGGCCAGAAATGCGGACTTAAGACGGCTGCTCTCATCTACCACTTGCTTGGCTTTGGACATGTTTTTGTTGAGGTTATCCAATAATTGGTTTTTTAGCTTTAATTCCTCTTCTGCCCGTAACAATTTTTTATTTTTTGTTTCCAGCTTCTCTTTGGATAGTAAGTGCTTAATCTCTGTAGAAGCGTTGTAAGAGAAAAATCGGAGAACATTGCTGATTGTTAGGCTGTTTTTATCTTTTCCGATACCCAAGACAACGCCAAGCGGAGTGTTGTCTGTATCGCTTATCAATACTGCCGATACTGCTTTCCCATTTGTGTTTGGGAGATGGAGTTGCTCAAGAATTGATTTTGAATCGACGTTTAGTGTGGTGTAATTTTTTGAAGGAATTGTCAGGAACTCTATGTTGAACTCAATTGTTGTTTTTTTGAATAGATCAGATTTGTTGGAGATGCAAAGCGTGCGGAATTTGCTTTCGTCTGTCATTCGGGCGATTAAGACATAATCCGCTTTGCTTATTTCTGCCATTTTGATGGTCAGGGTTTCAAGAGAGGTCAGACCAATAGCATTCGATGCTGTTGTGTTGATTGCATCAATAAGCTCGGTAACACTGCCGCCTGAAAAAAATGCGGAGGGTTCCTTTGGATATGCTTGTTTGTGTTTAAACAATTTTGATATTGTTCCTAAAAGGCTCATACGTTCCCGGAAAAATGTGTTCCAAAAAATGCTTGCTCAACGTTTCAAAGAAATAGATTCTTTAATAGTAATCAAAAATCTTTTGACGAACACGCGGTTAATGATGATTATTAATATCTTGTTGATGTTTAATAGTTCTGGTTATGAGGCGCTTGGCGCTAGTAGCCAGCGGCCTGGCCATCTTTTCGCGACTCTGAAGCACCGATGTAAATGCCCCTCGCTGCATCGTACATTATTCCCTGAAAACCACCATATCCGCCCAGATCAAAGCTTACCGGATGCCCCATTTGCATAAGTTCTCTTACTGTTTCGTATGGTATATCACTTTCCACATGAATCTGACCAGTATTTTTTTCTTGGTTTCCGGTGGGTGTGCTACCTCCTGAATGAGAAAAACGGGGGGCATCTCCTGCCTCCTGAAGATCCATTTTGAAGTCTATGAGATTCATGATTATCTGGACATGGCCCTGTGGTTGAAAATCCCCTCCCATGACTCCAAAACTTAGCCATGGTTGGTTGCCTTTGGTCACAAAGGCAGGGATAATGGTGTGAAAAGGTCTTTTCCCCGGGGCATATTCATTGATGTCTCCCGGAATCAGGGAAAATAGTTCTCCACGGTTTTGGAGCATGAACCCCAGTCCTGGAGGAACCATGCCGGATCCCATTCCGCGGTAGTTGCTTTGGATCAGGGAAACCATATTTCCCCACTGATCAGCCACTGTAAGGTAAATGGTTTCGCTTTGGTTAGGGGTTCCGTAGCTAAAAGCACCCGCCCTGCTGCTGTCAATCAGACTTCGTCTTTTTGCGGCATATTCTTTCGATAATAACTGATCAAGGGGAATGTTTGCAAAGTCGGGGTCTCCTATAAACTTTGCTCTGTCTTCAAAAGCCAGTTTTTTAGCTTCTGTAACCAGATGCAGGTGTCGGGGAGAGGCGAATTCATCTTCGGAGAATTGGTATCCTTCGAGAATGTTGAGCATTATTTGAGCTGCGATTCCCTGTCCATTTGGCGGAAGTTCCCAAACGGTATATCCTCTGTAACTGGAAGGGACTGGTTCTACCCACTCAGAACTATGCAATGCAAAGTCTTCTTCTGATAAAAAACCACCCTGTCCCTGGATGAAGTTTACGATTGCTTCCGCGATGGGACCATTGTAGAATGCTTCTTTCCCATCTTTTGCAAGAAGTTTGTAAGTGTTGGCCAGATCGGGGTTTTTGAAAAGATCTCCTTTTTGGGGGGCTTTGCCATCAATGGAGAATGTTTCCATTACATTAGGAAAACCGGCGAGTCTTTGCAACGAAAGTTGCCAGTAATGACCGATTAATTCTGTAACCGGAAACCCTTCTTCGGCATATTGAATGGCAGGAGCAAGGATTTCGGGCATCGGTGTTTTTCCAAATTTATTGTGGAGTGAGAACCAAGCGTCGACACATCCCGGAACAGATACAGGCAGTGGTCCGTAGGACGGTATTTTTTCTATTCGGTTGGAGATGAAATAATCATTGGTCAGCAGGCGGGGCGATCTTCCACTTCCGTTTATGCCATAGAGGTTTTTGCTTTCGGCATCCCAAACCATTGCAAAAAGATCGCCTCCAATGCCGCATCCCGTAGGTTCCATAAGACCCAGAGCAGCATTGGCTGCAATGGCTGCATCAATGGCGTTTCCTCCATTTTTTAATATGTCAAGGCCTATTTGTGTAGCGAGTGGGTGACTGGTGGCAACCATTCCTCTTTTTCCAATGATTTCGGAACGCGTGGCAAAATTATGACCGGTGATCCTGTCTTGTCCCGAAAGGGCGAACCCATTCAGGAAAATGATTATGAAAAACAGATGTAGGTATTTGTGAAATAGCATGTTTTGGGGATTTTGATGTGTGTTTGCAGGTGAAAAGTTTAAACCTGTGTTCGAAAGTTAGGTAAAATGTACTTTTAAGTCAACAATTCCTGATGTTTTATTGTGATCAGGATGTTTTTTGTTGGCAGTTAAGAGATGCCGTTTGGGATATTTGTGGCAAAAAAAGACCGGAGGTTGGTGGTCTGCCAGGAGAATAAAAAAAAGCCGTAAAACATTGTTGTTTTACGGCTTTTAGTAGCGGGGGCCAGACTCGAACTGACGACCTTTGGGTTATGAGCCCAACGAGCTACCAACTGCTCCACCCCGCAATATATTTTTGAAGTATGTTTCTTCTCTTTTGCGGTTGCAAATATATGGGCTTTTCCTGCGTTTACCAAATCTTTTGCCTGTTAAAAACTCCTAAAAATGCAAGTTTTTTTGTTCCTGCTTCTTTTAGAGGAAGTTCTGCTTGAATGTGGAATGGAAAGTTTCGTAACCTCGTCAATAATCATTAATTTTGTCAGGATACAGATCAATATTTTGGACTTTGAATTCGGATCATGGCAGATAGTAAGCGAAAAGAATTTTTTGATAAACTCAGAAGCAAGTATAAGTTGGCTATATTTAATGAGCAAACTTACGAGGAGGTTCTTGTATTAAGGCTTTCGCGATTAAATGTATTTACTATTGTCGGTGTTTCTGCTATATTACTCATTGTGTTGGTGAGCTTGCTTATTGCCTTTACAGGTCTGCGAGAGTATATACCCGGATACCCGGATTCCAATCAGCGTTTGATGATTGTTCGAAATGCCCAGAGGGTAGATTCCCTGTTGATTGAAATTGACAGAAGGAATAATTTTATTGACAATATGCAGAATATTATTCGTGGGGATGTGCCGGAAGAGCCTGCGAATGATGAGAATGAAACAACTGTTGCTGTCTCTTCTGATTCTCCTGATGATATGATTGATGTTGAGTTCAGGAAGTCTGAAGAGGACTCTCTTTTCAGGGCACTTGTAGAAAAGGAAGAAAAATACAACCTTGGCAACAGAAGTGAAATTCGCTCAGGTACCTTGTTGGAAAACACCTTTTTCTTTACCCCGTTGAAGGGGATGGTGGTTAATAAATTTGGTGACCCACGCGGTCATTTTGGTGTTGACATCGTTGCAGGGCCTGGAGCCCGGGTCTCAGCTGTCATGGATGGTGTGGTTGTCTTTTCCGGGTGGACTGTTGAAACCGGGTATGTGATACAGTTGCAGCATGCCAATAATTTGCTGTCTACTTATAAACATAATGAGCGTTTGCTTAAATCTGCCGGAGAACATGTGAAAGCGGGCGAAGCTATCGCAAATGTGGGTAATTCCGGAGAGCTTACAACTGGTCCTCATTTGCATTTCGAACTTTGGTACAATGGTGTTCCGTTGGATCCGCAAGAATATATTTCTTTCTAGTTGTTTTTATTGTTAAACAGAGTTTTGTCCGATTTATTGTCGGTAAATATCTTTTCTTGGAATTATTGATGAAACGTCGCATAGCCATACTTGGATCAACCGGATCAATAGGGACACAAGCCCTTGAAGTCATTGATGAACACCCCTCTCTTTTTGAAGCAGAGGTTCTTACAGCCGGACAAAATGCAGAGTTGCTGGTTGCACAGGCAAAGAAATATCAACCCAATGTGGTTGTGATCGGAAATGAAGAGAAATATGCCTGGGTTACGGATCAACTGGCTGGTTACCCTGTGAAGGTTTATGCCGGTGCCGAAGCCTTGGAGCAGGTTGGTGCCATGAGTACTGTCGATCTGGTGTTGGTGGCATTGGTGGGGTTCTCAGGTTTGCTTCCTACTTTTAGAGCATTAGAGGCCGGAAAGCCTATCGCTCTGGCAAATAAAGAGACATTGGTGGTGGCTGGTGATTTGGTAATGGAAATGGCCCGGAAAAAGAATCTCCCTGTTTTGCCTGTTGATTCGGAACATTCTGCCATTTTTCAATGTCTTGTTGGGGAAGCAGAAAATGAGGTGGAAAAAATTATTCTGACTGCTTCCGGAGGCCCTTTTCGTGGGAAAAGTGTTGATTTCTTAAGAAAAGTAACACGCTGTCAGGCATTGAACCATCCCAACTGGAAGATGGGGGATAAAATTACCATTGATTCAGCCTCCCTGATGAATAAAGGGTTTGAGGCTATTGAGGCCAAATGGCTCTTTGGCCTTTCACCCGATCAGATCGAAATAGCAGTGCATCCGCAGTCCATTATTCATTCGATGGTTCAGTTTAGGGATGGTTCTTTAAAGGCTCAAATGGGATTACCCGATATGAAATTGCCTATTCAGTATGCTATGGGCTATCCCCGAAGACTGGCTAATCAGTTTCCCCGTTTTAGTTTTAGCGATTTTCCGAATTTATCTTTTGAAAAGGCAGATATTAAGGTGTTTCGTAATTTGTCACTTGCCTTTGAAGCCATGGAAAAAGGAGGGAACATGCCTTGTATTGTTAACGCTGCTAACGAAATTGCTGTTGATGCCTTCCTTAAATCCAATATAGGGTTTGTGGAAATGTCTTCTGTTATTGAACAAACAATGCAGCAAACCTCTTTTGTTGAGCACCCCGGACTTAGTGATTATCTGGAAACCGACAAAGAGGCCCGAAGAGTTGCCATGGAAATTGTGGCTAAATAAAGAAAATCAATATATTTGTGAGCTTTCGATGCAAATTATTGGTCGTGTCGATGCACTCTTTTTCAGGTTGGGAAATTGTGTATAATTTATGATTTTTATTTTTAAAAAACAGCATGGAGTTTCTTATTAAAGCATTACAGCTTATTCTTAGTTTGTCGATCCTTGTTATCTTGCATGAGTTTGGCCATTTTCTTTTTGCCCGCCTCTTTAATACCCGCGTAGAAAAATTTTATCTGTTCTTTGACCCCGGTTTTTCCTTGTTTAAATTCAAAAAAGGAGACACGGAGTATGGAATGGGGTGGCTGCCATTAGGGGGTTATGTGAAAATATCCGGAATGATTGATGAATCCATGGATAAAGAGCAGATGAAACAACCACCTAAACCTTATGAGTTTCGTGCCAAGCCTGCATGGCAGCGGTTGTTAATTATGATCGGAGGGGTTCTGGTAAATTTCATCCTCGCTATGGTGATTTTCTGGATGATTCTTTTCAAATGGGGAGAGTCTTATATTCCGGTAGAAGGAGCACAATATGGCTATTCGTATCATCCGATTGGTCATGAGATTGGTTTGCAGGATGGTGACCGTATTCTTTATGTGGATACTTTTAAAGTGAATACCATCAGGGACGTTCCAAATTATGTATTGCTGGAGGATCCATCTACTTTTACCGTACAGCGGGGTGATTCTGTATTCAAACTTGATTTGCCTGAAGAGCTGGGGAAATTATTTTTAAGTGAGAATGTTAAAATATTCGCGCAATACCGTATGCCATTTGTTGTGGATTCGGTGGTGGCAGGGATGCCTGCCGAAAAGGCAGGAATAGAAAAGGGAGATAGTCTGGTGGCCGTGGCAGGAATCAAAGCTCCCTTTTTTGAAGAGTTTGTAGATGAACTCTTTCATCATAAGGATGATACTACCACTGTTTCTTTTTATCGGGATGGTGAACTAATGAGTTTGCCTATCAATGTGAATAAATCCGGTAAAATTGGGCTGGCTCCCAAATCTCCGGCCAATTATCTGGATGTAAAAACCAAAGAGTATGGCTTTTTTGAAGCTTTTCCGGCGGGAATAAAAAAAGGAACCAACGTATTGGTCAGTTACGTAAAACAGTTAAGACTGATATTCACCAAAGAAGGAGCCCGCCAGGTTGGGGGATTTGGAACCATAGGAAGTTTATTTCCCGCCAGTTGGGATTGGTTTAGTTTTTGGACTACCACCGCGCTGCTTTCTATCATCCTGGCTTTCATGAATATTTTACCTATTCCTGCCCTGGATGGTGGCCATGTGATGTTTTTGTTGTATGAAATTGTGGCCCGAAGGAAACCCAATGAGAAGTTCATGGAACATGCGCAGTTGGTAGGGATGATCATTTTGATTGCGTTGTTGCTTTACGCCAATGGCAACGATTTGTTCAGGTGGCTTTTTGAGTGAATCAGTTCTGCTAAAAATCATCACTCTTAGCGTGTTACTCCAGTTGATTTATTTTTTACATTTGTTTGGAGTTTTGAGAATAAAGCAGTTTAGTATAGATTTTTTACTTAACAACAGAAGATATGGATTTTAGCTCATTGTTTTTGATTTTGCCGGGAGGCTGGGAATGGATTGTTATTGTTCTGGCCATACTGCTTCTTTTTGGGGGGCGCAAAATTCCTGAATTAATGAAAGGACTGGGACAAGGTATGAAAGAGTTTAAAAAAGCCCGGAACGAAGCCGGGGAGGATAAGTCAAAAGATTCCGATAAGGCTCAGGAAGGCAATCACAAGGATGCCTGATGTTTTTGTTTATTAATTACTGTTAGTTCTTGATTTTTGTTTTATTGTGTGTCCTTTTATGATCAGAAAGTCTCTGGTTACTACCTTTTTGTTGTTTTTTTTCATAGGATTTGGTTTTGCGCAATCCGGTGGACATGAAACACAGGTACCTGAATATCTCGTGCGTTCCAGGGTGGAGAAGCTTGATCTGAATACACCCGTTTCGCTTGACTATAATGAGCATGTCCAGGCCTATATCGATGTTTATACATTAAAGCGGCCCGAACACCTCTCCGGCATTCTGGCCCGGGCAGATATGTATTTCCCTCTTTTTGAGGAGTATCTTGATAAGTATGATCTGCCACTTGAATTAAAATACCTGGCGGTTATTGAATCGGCTTTGGATCCCAAAGCAAAATCATCTTCCGGAGCTTATGGGTTGTGGCAGTTTTTATATCAGGCTTCCCGTATGTTTGATCTCGAAGTAAATTCCTATGTGGATGAGCGCGCCGATCCGGTAAAGGCCACCGATGCCGCCTGCCGTTATCTGAAATATTTACATGCCAATTTCAACGACTGGTTACTGGCTATTGCGGCATATAATGGTGGTATTGGAGCCGTAAAAGAAGCTATTGCCAAATCAGGAGGAGAACAGGATTATTGGAAATTACGGCCCTATTTATCTGATCAGGTGCGTGGTTATGTGCCTGCCTTTGTGGCTGTCAACTATGCCATGAGTCATTATGAATCTTACGGGATTAAAAAAGGCAGCATTGAGTTTTCTTACGACGATCTTCTTACCACATCTGTCAGAGGAGGCATTTCTTTTGATCAGATTGCCGAACATACCGGTATAACGTTAGATGTTTTAAGGTTGTTGAATCCTGTTTATAAAATGGATTACATTCCATTTCAATCCGAACCGGTAAGGATTGTGCTTCCCGAGAATAAGTTGGAGATTTTTCATCAGAAGAACCATCTTTTTGAGGTGGAAAAGGAGCCAGTTGTAAGTACGATGCCTGAGCCTGGTGATACCTTGGGGCGTGTAAGGGATAGTCATATTGTTGCACCCGGTCAGTTTTTTCATGAAATTGCCATGATATATCAATGCAGGGTTGAAGATGTAATGGTGTGGAATGATTTGGAAAAGAAATATCTCTTTGCAGGCCAAAAGTTGATTGTATGGAAGCCCCGGTGGAGGGAAAGTGAGCGGGTTTCAATCTCGAGAATAGAGAAAGAATTTGATTTTAAGTTTTTTAATGCGGATGCCGGGGGCAGAAAAAATGGTGGGTAACCCTTTTAATGTGAATGGTTTTTTTAAATTTGTGGTATAGGCATTTATCTCTTAGACGTTGTAGGCATAAGAATATGCTTAATTATATAAGTGAAGCTTCATAAACTAAATTTGATTCAGATGAAACGAGCGTTTAGCATAGAAATGATTTTGTTTTCGACCTTCTTGATAATTATGGCTGTTGGCTGTAAAGACAAAGGGAGTGCCTATAAACCCAATGTATCTGGAAGTGCAGGGGAAATGCTCGTGGTAATGAATGATGCTGTCAAAGACAGTGTTGGGGGTAAAACACTGGAGGCTGTATTGAGGCAGGAAGTTGTTGCTTTGCCCCAGGCAGAACCGCTTTTTGATGTTTCCATAATTCCTCACCGCGCCTTTGGAGAAAGGTTGCGGAATTTTCGTAACCTGATTCTGGTGAATGTAGCCGATACCCTGAAGCCTGAAATAAAATATTATAAAGACCGTTGGGCCAAACAGCACGCTATGGCCCGAATTACAGCCGGTGATATTTGGGAGCTCGACTCTCTGGTGGAT